>JBHEOL010000375.1:0-19139 GCA_046261635.1 Thermoanaerobaculia bacterium
TCTTCGACGGAGTGACGGGAGACCAGTTCGAACAGAAGATCACCGTCGGCTACATTTACATGCTGAAACTCTCGCATCTGGTCGACGACAAGATTCACGCACGGTCGATCGGACCTTACTCGCTGATCACCCAGCAGCCGCTGGGCGGCAAGGCGCAGTTCGGCGGCCAGCGCTTCGGAGAGATGGAAGTCTGGGCTCTCGAGGCGTACGGCGCGGCCTACACGCTCCAGGAAGTGCTGACGGTCAAGTCCGACGATGTCGAGGGGCGGTCGAAGATCTACGAAGCGATCGTGAAGGGCGAGGTGCCGGACGATCCGGGCCTTCCGGAATCATTCAATGTCCTCGTCCGTGAGCTGCAATCGCTCTGTCTCGACGTGGAACTGCTGAAGGTATAGAGGAGGAGGCGAACATGGAAAGCTTCAATGCATTGTTTCAGCCGGCCCGTCCTCAGGCGAGTAACGACTTCAACGCCATCAAGATCTCGATCGCGTCTCCGGAAAAGATCCGGTCGTGGTCGTATGGCGAGGTAACGAAGCCCGAGACGATCAACTACCGGACGTTCAAGCCGGAGCGGGATGGCCTGTTCTGCGCGAAGATCTTCGGTCCGACCACGGATTGGGAGTGCCTCTGCGGCAAGTACAAGCGCATGAAGCACCGCGGAGTAATTTGCGACAAGTGTGGCGTCGAGGTGACGCGCTCCAAGGTCCGCCGCGAGCGGATGGGGCACATCGAGCTCGCCTCGCCCGTCTCACACGTCTGGTTCTTCAAGGGCCTTCCGTCGCGGATCGGGCATCTCCTCGACATTTCCCTGCGTGATCTGGAGCGGATCCTCTACTTCGAGTCGTACGTCGTCATCGACGTCGGCGATCTCGATCAGGTGCTCAAGGAGCGCGATCTGCTCACCGAGGAGCAGTATCGGGAGCTACGCTCGCAGAACGGCGACGTCTTCGTCGCGAAGATGGGCGCCGAGGCGATCAAGGAACTGCTCCGCCGCGTGAACGTCGATGAGCTCTCGGACGAGCTCCGTCTCATCATGCGCACGGAGACCTCCCAGCTGAAGAAGCTGAAGGCGGCGAAACGGCTCAAGGTCGTCGATGCGTTCCGGAAATCGGGCCATCGCCCCGAGTGGATGATTCTCGACGTCATTCCGGTCATTCCGCCCGAGCTGCGCCCTCTGGTGCCTCTCGACGGAGGGCGGTTCGCGACTTCGGACCTGAACGATCTCTATCGCCGCGTCATCAACCGGAACAATCGACTCAAGAAGCTCCTCGAGCTCCGGGCGCCGGACGTGATCGTGCGGAACGAGAAGCGGATGCTCCAGGAGGCCGTGGACGCCCTGTTCGACAACGGGCGCCGTGGCCGTGTACTGAAGGGCTCGAACAACCGGCCCCTCAAGTCACTCTCCGACACCCTCAAGGGCAAGCAGGGGCGGTTCCGCCAGAACCTGCTCGGCAAGCGCGTCGATTACTCCGGCCGCTCGGTCATCGTCATCGGACCGGAGCTGCGGCTCAACCAGTGCGGCCTGCCGAAGAAGATGGCTCTGGAGCTGTTCAAGCCCTTCATCTACCACCGCCTCGAGCAGAAGGGGCTGGTCGGTACGATCAAGGCTGCCAAAGAGCTCGTCGAGATGCAGACGAACGAAGTCTGGGATGCCCTCGAAGAGGTCATCAGCGAGCATCCGGTCCTTCTCAATCGCGCCCCGACGCTTCACCGTCTCGGCATTCAGGCATTCGAGCCGGTGCTCGTCGAAGGAAAGGCGATCAAGATCCATCCGCTCGTCTGCACGGCGTTCAATGCGGACTTCGACGGCGACCAGATGGCGGTCCACGTACCGCTATCACCGAAGGCTCAGGTCGAGTCACAGGTCCTGATGCTCTCGGCGAACAACATCCTCTCTCCCGCGAACGGGAAGCCCGTCACGGTTCCGTCGCAGGATCTCGTTCTCGGCTGCTACTACCTGACCAAGGAGAAGGCGGGCGCGAAGGGGGAGGGCACATCGTTCGGATCGTTCGACGACGTCATTCTGGCCCTCCAGGCGGGAGCGGTCGAGCTCCTCTCGGCGATCAAGGTTCGGGTCAACGGCCCGCTCATCGATCTCACCAAGCAGTACGACCAGCAGAACGTCGTTCATGCCGAGGTCACCGAGGCGAAGAACCAGCTGATCGAGACGACCGTGGGTCGAGTCATTTTCAACATGAGTCTTCCGGAGGGGATCCCTTACATCAACGGACTCCTCAAGAAGAAGGGCCTTCAGGAGATCGTCAACTACTGCTTCATTACGTGGGGCAACGAGAAGACCGTGACCCTGCTCGACAGCCTCAAAGACCTCGGCTTTACATGGGCCACCATGGCCGGGATCTCGATCGGCGTCGAGGATATGGTCATTCCGGCGAAAAAGAACGAAATCGTCGAGACGGCCAGAAAGAACGTTCTCGAAGTCGAGAAGCAGCGCCTCGATGGTGCCATCACCCATGGCGAGCGCCACAACAAGATCATCGATATCTGGCACCGCGCGACCGAGCAGGTATCCGATGAGATGTTCTCCGATATGCGCCGCGTGGAAGAGAACAAGGGAGAGTTCAACCCGATCTTCATGATGGCCGACTCCGGAGCCCGAGGCTCCAAGGAGCAGGTCCGTCAGCTTGCCGGAATGCGCGGTCTCATGTCCAAGCCCTCGGGCGAGGTCATCGAGACTCCCATCACGGCGAACTTCCGCGAGGGCCTTTCGGTCCTTCAGTACTTCATCTCGACTCACGGCGCCCGCAAGGGCCTGGCCGATACGGCGCTCAAGACCGCGGACTCGGGTTACCTGACCCGCCGTCTGGTCGACGTCGCCCAGGACGTGAT
This sequence comes from Thermoanaerobaculia bacterium, assembly GCA_046261635.1. Taxonomy (GTDB): domain Bacteria; phylum Acidobacteriota; class Thermoanaerobaculia; order Gp7-AA8; family Gp7-AA8; genus JBHEPS01. The sequence continues at coordinate 2,848 of JBHEOL010000375.1, forward strand.
CGTGACCGAGGACGACTGCCAGACGTTCGACGGCATCGTCGTCAGCGCGATCACCGAGGGTGGAGACATCCTCGAGCCCCTTCGCGATCGCATCGTCGGCCGCGTCGCTCAGGACGACCTTTACGATCCGCTCACCGGTGAAAAGCTCGCAGCCCAGAACGATCTGATCTCCGAAGAACTGGCGAATCAGATTCAGGAAGTGGGTACCGAGCAGATGAAGATCCGCTCGGTTCTCACCTGCGAGACTCGTCGAGGCGTATGCCGGCGCTGCTACGGCCGAAATCTGGCCAGCGGCCGGCTCGTCGAGATCGGCGAGGCGGTCGGCGTCATCGCCGCGCACTCGATCGGTGAGCCCGGCACCCAGCTCACCATGCGTACGTTCCACGTCGGCGGCACGGCATCGCGCGTGTCCGAGCAGTCCAAGCACGACGCGACCAACCCCGGCAACGTCCACTTCCTCGGAGTCAACACCGTCACGAACAAGGACGGGAACCTCGTGGTCGTGAACCGTAACGGAAAGCTTCTCATCGTGGACGAACACGGCCGCGAGAAGGAGCGGTACGCACTCGTGTACGGGTCGACCCTCAGGGTTCACGAAGGACAGGCGGTCGAGCCCGGCGATCCTCTCGTGACCTGGGATCCGTTCACGTCGGCGATTCTCACCGAGGTCGGCGGAAAGGTCTCCTTCAAGGACATCATCGAGGGCGAGAACGTCCGTGAAGAGACGGACCGGGTCACCGGCCTGACGCAGATGGTCATCGTCGAGTCGCCCGCGAGCGAGAAGCGAACCCCGACCATCATCATCAAGACGAAGAAGGGGGAGGAGAAGAAGTACCTCCTTCCGGTTCAGGCTCATCTGATGGTGCCGAGCGGGCAGGAGGTCCACCCGGGCGACATCATCGCGAAAATTCCCCGGGCGACCACCAAGACCAAGGACATCACGGGTGGTCTCCCACGCATCGTCGAGCTCTTCGAAGCTCGCCACCCGCGGGAGAAGGCCGTCATCACCGAGGTCGATGGAACCGCCCATCACGGGCCGGTGGTCAAGGGGATGCGCAAGATCGTCGTCGAGACCGACGAGGGCGGCCGGTACGAGTACTCGGTGCCGCGCTACACCCACGTCAACGTGCAGGAAGGTGAGCGCGTTCGCGCCGGCGATCCTCTGATCGACGGTCCGATCGATCCTCACGACGTCCTGTCCGTGCTCGGCGTCCGCGAGCTTCAGCGCTACCTGGTCGACAAGATCCAGGAGGTCTACCGCTCGCAGTCGGTGGCCATCAACGACAAGCACATCGAGGTCATCGTCCGTCAGATGATGCGCTCGGTGCGTGTGACGAGGGTCGGCGACACCGACTTCCTGGTCGATGAGCAGGTCGATCGATTCCGGTTCATGGAGGAGAACGAGAAGGTCATCGCCCGCGGTGGCGAGCCGGCCGACGGCGTTCCCCTCCTGCTCGGAATCACCAAGGCATCTCTGTCGACCGACTCCTTCATTTCGGCCGCTTCGTTCCAGGAGACCACGAGAGTCCTCACCGAGGCCTCGATCTCGGGACGCGTGGATTATCTGCGCGGTCTGAAGGAGAACGTCATCGTCGGACGGCTGATCCCGGCCGGTACCGGCATGGCCCAGTACAACGACGTCTGGGTCGAGAAGGAAGAGCCTGCGCCGCAGACCCTCGAGGACGCGCTCCGCGCCGAATCGGAGGACGAGGCGCTCGCTCTCGCCGACTTCGACGACGAGCAGTAAGTGATCAGGCCGGAAATGGCATCCTGAGGATGCCGCGGGCCGGCCAGGGATCTCAGGGTTGGATGTAAGTTGAAGGGGCGGCCCGCCGGGCCGCCCCTTTCTTTTCCCGTAGAATGGCGGCGGGGATGGTGTAATGGCGTCGATCGAACACTCGCTGGAGATTCACGCGCAGGCGGTCGAGCGACTGCTCGCGGCAGTTCGCGGCGTCCCCGCCTCGCAATGGTCGCAGCCTTACGCCGAGGGGAAGTGGACCCCGGGTGAGATCACCGCGCATCTGGTCACCGTCTGGGACGTCCTGCTGCGGGAGCTCCGCGGTGGCCCCGGAATGGCGATCAGGACCAGCTGGTGGCTGCGCCTGATCCTGCGGTGGAAGTACGCGCCAGGGATCCTCGCTGGGAAGGGGTTTCCTCCCGGGATCCGGGCCCCGCGTGAGACCCGGCCCGCATCGGCCTTCGCGGATCCGGCGGCTGCCGAGGCGGCCATTCTCGAGCGGGCGAAGGCGTTTGCGCACGAGGCGCGCGCTGGAGTGGAGCAGGGGCGGAAGCTCACGCACGCCTTCTTTGGTAAGGCGGCGCTCCCGGCCAGCGTGCTTCTCGCTGCGCGTCACGTCGAGCACCATACTGCGCAAATCGAGATCGCGGTGGGGGCGTTCTGAGCCGGCGACGTTACAATCTGAAGGAATGCCGCGTCGTGAGAAGAGTCCTCTGGAACCGCAGCGCCGCCTCGCGTTCGAGTCGCTCCTCATCCTCGCCGGTTTCGCCCTGATCGTTCTCGTGATCGATCCGCGCGGCGACTTCCCCCTGAACGACGACTGGAACTTCGCCCTCGGCACCTGGTGGTTCGCAGAGCATGGAGAGTTCCGATTCGCGCGCTTCACGGGGATGAGCCTCCGCGCGCAGGTATTGTGGGGGGCGCTCTGGACCGATTTGTTCGGGCGTAGCTTCGAGGTGCTGCGCGCGTCGACCCTCTTTCTTGCCGCCGCGACCCTTCTCGTCTTCCACCGCCTCGCGGCACGCACGGGCTTTGGAGCATTCGGGCGGATGCTCTCCACGGGAGCTCTTGCGGCCCATCCGATCTTCCTCTGGTCCTCGTTCACCTACATGACGCAGGTGCCGTTCCTCTTCGCCTCGGTCTGCGCAATCTACTGCTGGGTGAGGGGGGCCGCAGCGCGGTCGGCAGGATGGTTCGCCGCGGGATCTGCGTTGCTCGCGGTCTCCTACTTCATCCGCCAAAGCGGAATCGCGATGGTGCTGGCCGGCATCCTGGCCCTTGCGGTCGTGTGGAGGGGGTCGGGAAGGTCATTCCGCCTTGGCGCGGGCGCGCTCCTGGCCGCCCCGGTGATTCTGTTCCTCATTCTGATTCTGGCGACTGAGCTCCTGCATGGGCGGCCGGAGGAGTTTGCGCTGCGGTTCGGGCTTCTCGATCTCGGGCCGGCCCGACTGGCGGCGACGCTCGCCACCCAGGCCGCACGAAGCTTCGCTCTCGTCATGCAGTACGCGGTGATCTCGCTTCTCGGCCTCGCTCTCGCTGCGGGTTTTCGGCGCATGACGCGCGGCGAGCTCGCGCTCGCGTTGCTGTTGGCGATCCCGGTCGCCTGGGGAGCGTCGGAGCTGGTGAGCTTGAAGGGGCCGATGCCGTATGCATCGCACGGCAACGTGATCGCAGACGGAGGGTTCGGCCCGCTGACGATGAGGGACACCTGGGTCTTCGGGTATCCTCCTCCGCGAACCCTCCCGCTGTCCTTTCGCTGGACGCTGACGGTCTTGAGTGTCGCTCTTGCCTCCCTCGCGATGGGTCGCATCGCCGCGACCGGAGTCCGGCTTGCTCGCGGGGCTGAGGTGGCGGGGATCACAGCGGCCGCGGCCGCCGGTGCACTGATGGGCGGCACGGCCATCCTGTTCACCACCGACATTCTTTTCGACCGCTACAGTCTGGATGCTGGCTGGCCGCTCGCCCTCCTTCTCCCCCTCATCACGATCTGGACGCCGTGGCGGCGCGTGGTCGCGGTTGGCGTCACGGCCGCGATCCTCGCATTTTCGGCAGCCGGAGTGTCCGACTACCTCGCGTGGAACCGTGCCCGTTGGGAGGCGTTTGCCTGGCTTCGGGACCGGGGAGTTACCCTCGACCGGATCGATGGGGGGTACGAGATCAATCAGTACCTCGTCGGCGGCTTCGACGGCGCAGCCTTCCTTCGAAAGGCGCAGTTCTCGGTGGTCGACGACGAATGGATCCTCGCGCTGAACGAGGTGCGGGGGTACCGGACGGTTGCGCGCGTGAAGTACGAGCGATGGTCAGGTGACGGGACGGTCTTCATCCAGCAGCGGACCGGCGGCTTCATTCCGGTGTTCGACCTGCAGCAGGAGGAGCGGTGAACGGCGGTACCGGTCGCGGGAGGTCGGCCGCCGGAGGAGCGGCGCTTCTCGCTCTCTTCGGCCTCGCTCTCGTCGCGGTTCGGCCGCGAGGAGAGTTTCCGCTGAACGACGACTGGAACTTCGCGATGGCGACCTGGCATTTCGCCGAGCATCTCGAATTCCGGTTCGCTCGCTTCACGGGGATGTCGCTGAAGCTCCAGGTCGTATGGGGGGCGTTGTGGACCTGGCTGTTCGGACCCTCATTCGAGGTACTCCGCGCTTCGACGATCGCCGTGGCGTTCGCCACGCTGGCGCTCTGGTGGAGGTGGTCGGGCGAACTGGGATGGCGGGCGAGCGTCCGCTTTCTTCTGGCGACGTCGCTCATGGCGCATCCGATTTTCTTCTGGTCGTCCGTCACCTTCATGACGCAGGTGCCGTTCCTCTTCCTGTCGATGCTGGCGATGTACTGCACCTGGAAGGCTTATCGGGAGGAGAGCCTGCGGTGGGCCGTCGCGGCCTCGATCGTGGTGCTCTCTTCCTGCTTCATCCGGCAGACCGGAATCGCCGTTGCGCTCCCCGGGCTCCTGCTTCCTTTGATCGACCGGCGCTACCGCGCCACTCGCCGTCTCGCGATCCCGTTCGTCGCTGCCTGCGTCGCGTTCGCTCTGCTGTATGCCGGCACCAACGTGTTCGACGGCTACCCCGGCCAGATCTCCGTCCACTACGAGGCATTCCGCGGCGGGGACGGCTGGATCGGCCTGCTCACGGTCCCATTTCATCATCTCGGAACGAACATCCAGTACGCCGCTCTTTTTTTTCTTCCCCTGACGATCGCCATGGTGCTGACGCCGCCGCTGCCGAGCCGGAGATGGATGGCGGCGGCGCTCCTGCTCGCGGTGGTGCCGACAGCCGTCGCATCCTGGCATGTGAGCTGGGGACGGACTTTTCCGTACCGGAGCGGCGGTTCCATTCTCGAGAACGTCGGGCTCGGTGTCATGACGCTTCGCGACGTTTACCTGCTGCGCCTCCCTTACCCGACGCATCTCGGCTGGACGTCCGGTCTGCTGCTGACTGTGATCGCGGTCGCGGCCGGGACCTTGCTCCTGGTTCGTGCCATCCGCGCCTGGGCCGAAACCGATTCCGCGGAACCGGGTGGCGGCGATCTGGCGGTCCGCCTGGGGCTTCTTCATTCCGCAGCGGCCACGGTGATGCTCTTCCCGTCGAGCATCTACTTCGACAGGTATGCGCTCGATTCGCTCTGGTCGGTGCTTCTGTGGGCTCCTTTCGCGGTCCGCTGGAGGAAGTCCGCCCGCATCGCTGCGGGCGCCGCGGCCGCGGCGCTGCTGCTTTTCTCGGTCGCCGCGACCCATGAGTACTTCGCTTGGAATCGAGCGCGCTGGGAAGCCTTTGGATGGCTTCGCGACCGCGGGGTGAGCTTGCGCGAGATGGACGGCGGGTACGAGATCAACCAGTACCTTCTCGGGGGGTGGGACGGCAGCCCGGACCTCGACAAGCCGGGCTTCTCCGTGGTTGATGACCGATACGTGATCACGTTCAATCCGCGTCTGCCGGGCTACCGGCTGATCGCGCGGTTTCCCTACTTCGGATTACTGAGTGGCGATGAGGCGGTCCATGTCCTGGAAGATGTTCGGCGGTAAACGCGGTGCGAGTTAGCCGGCGGGAACTTTTGGGATTGGCCGAAGGCAAGGGCGATTTCGAAGCGTGGCTGCTATAAGACTGCGGTGCGTGAGTTGCGTGACCTTTCAGTAGTCATCCATTGCATGAGGCCATGCCTTTTCGAATCATGGCGCAGGATTAGGAGGAGCGAGTGAAAGCCGTGGAGGCGCGCCATTGGACATGGGTCGTGATTGCTGTATTTCTGGTGCTGCAGCTCCCGTTTCTCACTGGCGCGATCCGAATCGACGAGACCAACATTCTGGCGATCGCGCAGCAGATCCGGCACGACCCGCTCCGCGCCTACGACTTCATGATCAACTGGCAGGGGATGCCGGAGCGCGCCTTCGACATCCTCGCGAATCCTCCCGGCATTCCGTATTACCTGGCGGCAATCACGTCGTTGTTCGGGGATGCGGAGGTCCCGCTACGACTCGCGATGCTGCCGTTCTCGGTGGTCGCGCTCTGGGGGGCGGGGCTCCTCGCCAGCGCGTTCGGAATTCCGCGGTTCATCGGCTCCCTGGCCGTAGCCCTCTCACCCGGCTTCTTCACGGCGGCGCCTCTCGCCATGCCGGATATTGCCATGCTCGCCGCCTTCATCGTCGCGATCGCGTCGACCCTTCGGTACGTCGATCACGGAAGCCGCCGAGACCTCGGCATGGCAATGGTCGCGGGATTTCTCGCGCCCCTCCTCAAATACAACGGCATTCTGTTGATCCCGATCCTTGGCTTCGTCTGGCTTTTGACTTCGCGACGGTCAACTGGAGCGATGCTGGCCATGCTCGCACCGCTTGCTGCGCTGGTGACCTGGAGCGCCGTCAGCTGGCTGATTTATCGCGAGATCCATTTCCTCGCGATCATGGCGTTCGAGGGGGGAGCGGCGCCATGGATGATGACCACGTCGGCGTTCATCTATCTCGGGATGAGCATCGTGCCGCTGCCTGGAACGCTCGCGCCGTTTCGCCGACGGCTCTGGGGAGTCGAGGGGATCATCACGACTGGGACTGTGGTCGTATTCCTCGCGGTCGCATACTCGCTTTTTTACGAGGGGACGGAATTCGTGCTCGCGGCAACTGCCGGGGCTCTCGGGGCGAGGATCATTCCCGAGGTGCTGCTGCGAACGCTGCCGGGCGAGGGGGACCGGATCCGGCGCTTTCTGCCGCTGCTCTGGCTCGTTGTGGCGTTCTTCTTCGTCCTCCGGTTGAATTTCAATGCGACCCGCTACATGCTCCCTCTTCTTCCCGTGGCGGGCATTCTTCTCGTAGGGCGCACGTGGTCGCGGTCCAAAGCGTGGACGGTGATTGCTGCGATTCTCGCCGCGGTGCTGGCGATTGCCGTCGCCCGTGCGGACGCCGCCTCGGCCGATATTTACCGTCGGGTTGCGCGGAGCGAGATCCCGCGCCTGTACGCTTCCGGGGCGGACCGCGTTTTCTACGCAGGCCATTGGGGATGGCAGTGGTATGCCGGCCGCCAGGGCGCCATTCAGATCGACGCAGGCAAGCTGCCCACATGGCGTCCGAACGACGTTTTGATCGTCCCAAAGTACGCGATGGCTCAGATCGCCGTGCCACGGTCGCGCGAGGTCGCCTTCAAGGTCCGAGAGATCGGGTTTCTTCGGCCCCGGGCGATCCAGACCATCGACCAGGATACAGTGGCCGATCTTTACTCGAGCAGTCTGACGCCCTTTGACCGCTGGACCTTGCTTCCGTTCTCCTGGGGAGACGGGGTCGCGGAGCGATTCCGGATCTACACCGCGCGAGCGGTCGGCCCGGGGGGTCCGCCGCGAGGCCAGCCCGGCCTTATCATGGGGAGCGAGGGAGAGCCGTGACCGCACCGAACAAGAGCAGAATTCTGTTGAGTCTGGTGATTCCGGTCTTCAACGAGGAAGAGAATCTGCCGCTTCTGATCCAGGAGATCTCGACGGCGCTCAAATCCCTTCCGGGTGACGCTGAGGTTTTGCTCGTGGACGACGGCAGCCGCGACTCCAGCTGGCAACGTATCGTGGAGGCGTCGGAAACGTTTCCCTGGGTTCGTGGAGTGCGCCTGCTGGCCAACAGGGGACAGACGGCGGCGATGGTCGCGGGAATCGATCTCGCTCGCGGTGAACTCGTCGGCTTCCTCGATGCGGACCTGCAGAACGATCCGGAAGATCTCATACGCCTGGTGGAGCCGATCGTCGCCGGTGAGGCGGACCTGGTCTGCGGATGGCGAAAAGAACGAAGAGACCGAGCGCTGGATCGCAGGCTGCCCTCGATGTTTGCGAACGCGTTGCTGCGAAAGGTGTTCCGGCTCGACCTTCACGATGTGGGCTGCAGTCTCAAGGTCGTTCGCCGCGCATTTCTCGAGGATGTTCAGCTGTTCGGAGAAATGCACCGGTTCATTCCGTACTACGCGCAGACCCAGGGTGCTCGGATCCGCGAGGCCGTGGTCAATCACAGAGAGCGAAGGTTCGGCGCCAGCAAGTACGGACTCGGGAGGGTCGGCAAGGTCCTGATCGACATGCTGACGGTGAAGCTTCTCAACGCCTACGGTGCCACGCCGGGGTATTTCTTCGGGAAGATCGCACTCTTCTTCTTTCTGCTCGGCGCGGCAGCCTTCGGAGTAGTCGCTTACAGGGCACTCTTTCTCGATCGGCCAGAGAGCACACCGATGATCTTCATCATGCTTCTGATGTTCATTACGGGCCTGCTGGCGTTGATGTCGGGACTGCTGGCCGAGATCAATATCCGGGTGCTCCATCAGGTGGGAGGGCACCGGCCCTATAAGATTGCCGAGCTGACCGGGGGCGAGATGCGGGACGAGGGGGCCGAATGTGCGGAATCTACGGCCTGATCCGCTTAGGTCGGGAGGGCGAAGCCGCTTTCGAGTCGATGGGGGAGGCTTTGCATCACCGCGGACCCGATGCAGGGCGCCTGGAGCGGATCAGCGGGGGCGTCGTCCTCGGGCATCGTCGACTGCGAATCATCGATTTGAGCGAGGCGGCTTCCCAGCCGCTCTGGGACGTCGGAAGACGCGCCTGCGTTACTTATAACGGCGAGATCTACAACTTCCGTGAGCTCCGCGAAGAGTGTGAGCGGGAAGGGATGGAATTCCGTTCGGCCTCGGACACAGAGGTGATCGTCAATCATTACCTGCTGCGCGGCGAGTCGTCCTTCGATCGTCTCAATGGGATCTTCTCCTTCTGCCTGTATGACGCCCGGTCGGAGACCACGTGGCTCGTCCGCGATCCCATGGGTGTGAAGCCCCTTTACTTCAGCAGAACTCCTTCAGGGGTGCTTTTCGGCTCGGAATTGGGCTGCCTGCTACGATCCGGGCTCATCGATGCCGAAGTCGATCCTGAATCGCTCACGCGCTACCTGATGCTCGACTACGTCCCCTCGCCGGGCAGCATCCTCCGCGGAGTGGAGAAGCTCTCCGGAGGGGAGATGCTGAAGATCCGCCGGGGTCGCGTGGAGCTCCTCCGCTACTCGGCACTGTCGGAGATCGAGGAGGAAGTGCGCCGACCCGTTCGGCAGGATCTCGAGCTCTTCACCCGCACGATGACGAGTGCGGTCGAGCGACAACTGGTCGCCGACGTGCCCGTCGGCTGCTTCCTCAGCGGAGGAATCGACTCCTCGATCGTCGCCCACCTCGCCGCGAGGCTCACGGGCGGTTCGATATCGACGTTTTCCCTCGCGTTCGCGGAACCCTCCTTCGACGAATCCCGATACTTCACCACCGTAGCGCGCGCACTCGGGCTGCGTCAGAAGGTCGAGGTCCTCAGTCCGGATACGATGGTCGGGTTGCTGCCGGGACTTCCGGCGATTCTTTCGGAGCCGATCGCCGACGGGTCCATCGTCCCGACGCTTCTGCTGTCGCGTTTCGCCCGTCGGGAGGTGACGGTGGCTCTCTCCGGAGACGGAGCCGACGAACTGTTCGCGGGCTATCCGACCTATCTGGCGCACAAGGCGGCCGAGGCCGTGCCGGCTTCGCTGCGACGAACGATCGGCTGGGGCGGTGGTTGGCTGGCCCATCGGCTTCTGAGAGCGAGTCACGAGGATCTTTCGGTCGAATTCAAGGTCAAGAAGTTCTTCGACGGACTCGATCCCGACCCGATCGTTCGGAACTTCGCGTGGCTCGGTACATTCAACGCCCGGGAGGCGGCTGTGCTGACGGGGCACGTCCCTTCTCCGACCCTGTGGGATCTGTTGAAGGAGCCATCGCGGCGGCTGCCTGAACGCGACCGTCTCGAGCAGTTGCTCCGGACGGATCAGCGCTTCTATCTGCAGGATCAGGTCCTCGCAAAGGTGGATCGCGCCAGCATGGCGGAGTCGCTCGAAGTGCGAGTGCCATTTCTCGATCACGAAGTGGTGGCGTTCGCCCACCGCCTGCCTGTGAGCCGGAAATTGCGCGGGGGAACCACTAAGTGGCTGCTGCGCCAGTACGTGAGGGCAAATCTCCCGGCCGTGATCGCGACAAGGCCGAAGAAGGGGTTCGGAGTTCCGCTCGCACGCTGGTTCTCGGCTGAGCTGAAGGACCTCGTGAGTGACACGCTCGAGCCGGGGCGACTTCGCGCATCCGGAATCGTCGATCCGGCGCCGGTGCAGCGACTCCTGAACGAACACTGGTCCGGACGACGCGATCATCGTAAGAAGCTCTTCAACCTATTGATGCTGGTGCTGTGGCGAGAATGGTTGACCACGGCGCGGGTCTGCGGGGCTGCAGCCACCGGGCAGAAGGATGACAATGGCTAATCCGGACCTTGATGATGCGACAGCCCGAAACCGCGCATATTATGGCGCCGCCTCCGAGGGCCAGCAGGATTACTGGCGGAAGATGGCTGCGCCGCGCGCCCGACTCGCGGTTCTTCGGCGTGAGGTCCGCTCGATCCGCCCCACCTCTCTGGTCGATGTGGGATGTGGTCAGGGAGTCCTCCTCGAAGCGCTGGCCGGTGAGCTTCCCGACGCCCGCCTCGCCGGCATCGATCTCTCCGCTGAACTGATCGCCTCCAATCGCTCCAGAATGCCGGGGCTCGAATGGCACGTCGCAAACTTCGCCACCCTGGGTGCGGTCACGCCCCTGTTGGCGGGCTCCTATGAGTGCGTCGTCGCTTCCGAGGTGGTCGAGCATGTCGACGACACGATCGTATTTCTGCGGAACGCCCGGCATCTGGTCACGCCCGGCGGCACGCTGCTGCTCTCCACCCAGAGCGGCCGCGTCCACGAAACCGAGCGGGAGGTCGGGCACGTTCGCCACTTCACGACTGACGAAATGATGGTCGCCCTTCGGGGGAGCGGGTGGGAGAACGCTCGCGTCTGGAACGAAGGCTACCCGTTTCACGACCTCTCGAAATGGTGGGCGAACCGCAACCCGAAAGCCTCGATGGACCGGTTCGGAACGCAGGCATATGGATGGAGAGAAGACCTGATCTGCCTACTCCTGCGCACCGCCTTCAGACTCAACTCGCGGAGCCGGGGTGCCCAGCTGTTCGCGGTCGCTCGGGCGGCCGAGACGCCCGCTCTATAATCATCGAAGTTGAACGCTCCACCTTTGATCCGACAGGAGCCCCGGGCGGGATGCGCTTTGCGTCGACCGGAGCGCTTGCTGCTGACGGCGCTTCTTTGTTTCAGCGCCGCTACCGTTCTCTCCTGGTCTTCAGCCATCCCGATTGGTCGCGCGCCCGATGAGGAAGCTCATCTGGAGGTCGCCGTCTTCGAAGCTCGTCACGGGCGCATTCCCGAATTTGGCGTCGACGACGCGGGCGCGTTCATCTATGAAACGGCCGACGGACGGCGGACTCCGTACCTCACGTATTCGGCACAGCCCGGCCTGGCCTATCCGATCAGCGCGGCGGCCATCCGCCTGACCGGCGCGGAAGAGAGGTCGGCAGGGAGGGTTGCAAGGCTTCCGGGCGTGCTCTACGCGATGCTGTTCGTCGCGCTGGTCTTCGCTGCCGCCCGAGCGGCGCTGCCTCACCGCCCCTATGTGCCATTCCTCGCGGCGGTGCTCGCCGCGGGCTGGCCTCAGCTCACCTTCATCTTCTCGTACATGAACAACGACGGGTTGACGATCGTAGGCTCATCCGCCCTCGTCTGGAGCTGGTATGTGGCAATTCGCCGGGGGTGGCGCACTGCAGATGTGGTCCGCACCGGCGTCCTCGCCGGATTCGTGCTGCTGAACAAGCCTCATGGCTACGTCTTCGTCGCGGCGGCGTTCTTCCTGATGGCCACCACAGGATCGGGAGGGGCTGCTGCTGCTGCCCGTCGGCTCGCGGCGGGAGGCGCGACGGCGATGGCGGTCTCGGGATGGTGGTTCCTCCTCGCGGTTTCCCGCTACGGCAGCGACATCTTTGCGGAACGGCGGGCTCGGGAGCTGATTAGCGGACTAGGCGTTGATTTCTCATCGGGCAAGGTCTACGGGTTCTCCATGTGGGACCTTTTGACCCGGCCGTTTCCCCGCTATGACGGGTACTGGATCGCCGGAACCCTCAAGAGCACCGTCGGCGTTTTTGAGGATATGAACGTGCCGCTCCCGCAGGCGATCTACGGGGCATTCGCGCTTCTGGTGCTGCTGGCGGCGGTAGGGTGGTGGGCCGGGCGGAGTCGAGTCAACTCCGCCGACTGGTGGCAGATCCGGCTAGCTCACGTCGTGACCGGCTCTCTCCTTCCGCTTCTCCTCCTTCTTTCTCTCTACCGGAGTTGGTCACTCGACTTCCAGGCGCAGGGGAGATATCTGCTCCCGGCGGCAGTTCCCCTGCTGATCGGAATTGCGGGCGGGTTGAGCGGGTTTGCCGTGGCTGCCGGGGCGGCGCGGGGGTGGCGGGTGGTGTGTCTCTTCGCGGCTATCTTCCTGGAAATTCACGCGCTCGCGTTCTGGGGAACGATCGTTCCCACGTACAGCTCGCCGGCGGAGTGGATCGGGGAGCATCCCGTGCTCTCCTTCCTTTGGATAGCCTCAATGGCGGCCGCGCTCGGCTTATTGGCCGTCATTGGCAGGAGGGGGCGGCTCCTCGGCCCGGTTCGCGCGAGACGGGAGGAGAAGATGGCCGAGCCGGAATAGCGGTCCACCCCCCTACGTTAGGCCCGAAGCAGGCTTGACAAGAGTCGAGCCGAGCCGGTATTTTGCGCCGGTTTCCCTGCCAGGCAGGGCTGGATTCAGACGAAACGGACTGGCGGACGAATTCCGCCCGATTGAGGAAGAGGAATGCCAACGATTAATCAGCTGGTCGCGAGCGGACGCAAGGCGATCAACACGAAGACGAAATCGCCTGCGCTGCAGTCCTCGCCGCAGCGGCGGGGGGTCTGCACGCGCGTCTACACGACCACGCCGAAGAAGCCGAACTCGGCCCTTCGCAAGGTCGCCCGCGTGCGGCTGACCAACAAAATCGAGGTCACGACCTACATTCCGGGAGTGGGACACAACCTGCAGGAGCACTCGATCGTGCTCATCCGTGGGGGTCGAGTGAAGGATCTCCCGGGCGTCCGCTATCACGTGGTTCGCGGCACGCTCGACTCGGTCGGGGTTGCCAACCGTAAGCAGGGGCGCTCGAAGTACGGCGCCAAGCGCCCGAAGTCGTAGTCAGGAAAAACCGATGCCGAGAAGACGCGAAGTTCCCAAACGAGAAGTGCTCCCTGATCCGCTGTACAACAGCCAGCTGGTGACCAAGTTCATCAACTCGCTCATGTCGGACGGGAAGAAGTCGACCGCCGAGCAGATTTTCTACGGCGCGATGAAGACGGTCGAGGACCGGGCGAAAGAGGATCCCCTGAAGGTCTTCAAGAAAGCCATGGACAACGTCAAGCCGGCGCTCGAGGTCAAGAGCCGCCGGGTCGGCGGGTCGAACTACCAGGTTCCGATCGAGGTCCGGCCGTCGCGCCGCAACTCGCTGGCGATCCGCTGGCTGATCAGCTATGCGGCGGCCAGGGGTGAGAAGACGATGGAGGATAAGCTTGCGGGCGAAATCCTCGACGCTGCGAACAATCGTGGCAACGCCATCAAGAAGCGTGAAGACACGCACAGGATGGCGGAAGCGAACAAGGCGTTCGCGCATTATCGCTGGTGATTCGGAGGGTTGCGCGCGGCGCGGTCGGCCGTTCGCAGTCCGGGTAAATGGGTAAGGGAGCTTCGAACCCCGTTCGCGCTCCAAATTCAACAATCCCCCCGTAGCTCCGTCTCGACCGGATAACACAGGGTTTCGATCCTGCGGTTCCGGACCGAGCAACGGGAAACGAAAAACAAAACGAAGATTCGTGCCGGCGGCGAGGCTTGCCACCGGCGCGGAAGGTATGTCGTCTCTTTCGGGAGCGGCGTGCCTGCAGGTTGAGAGTGGCGCCTGTGCGCATCTCCCATTGCGGGGGTGGGCCCGGTGTTTTTTGAGGACGCAATGCCAAGACAGGTACCCCTACATCTACAGCGGAACATCGGGATCATGGCTCACATCGACGCCGGTAAGACGACGACGACCGAGCGAATCCTGTTCTACACGGGGATCACCCACAAGATCGGTGAGGTCCATGAGGGGACCGCAACGATGGACTGGATGGTTCAGGAGCAGGAGCGCGGGATCACGATCACCTCCGCTGCAACACAGTGTTTCTGGGGCGAGAATCGGATCAACATCATCGATACCCCGGGCCATGTGGACTTCACCGCCGAGGTGGAGCGCTCGCTCCGCGTTCTCGACGGCGCTGTGGGGGTCTTCTGCGCGGTGGGCGGGGTCGAGCCGCAATCCGAAACGGTGTGGCGTCAGGCCGACCGTTACGGGGTTCCTCGTCTGGCATTCGTGAACAAGATGGACCGGGTCGGTGCGAATTTCGACGCCGTGGTGGCCCAGATCCGGACCAAACTCGGCAAGAATGCCGTCCCTTTCCAGATCCCCGTCGGAGCCGAAGAGAAGTTCCGTGGCGTGATCGATCTCGTGAAGATGAAGGCACTGATCTTCACCGAGACGATGGGCGCGAAGTACGACGTCGAGGAGATTCCCGCCGAGCTGCGTGAGCAGGCTGAACACTTCCGCGAGAAGCTCGTGGAAGCCGCAGCCGAGCAGAATGACGAGCTCCTCGAGCGGTACCTCGGTGGCGAGACCATCGACGAGGCCGACCTGAGGGCCGCCCTGCGAGGCGCGACCATCAGCAACAAGATCATCCCCGTTCTTTGCGGCACGGCATTCAAGAATAAGGGTGTCCAGCCGCTTCTCGACGCCGTCGTCGACTATATGCCCAGCCCCCTCGATATCCCCGCGATGACCGGACATCTTCCGGACAGCGAGGAGACGGCCGAGCGCAAGGCCGACGATGACGTGCCTTTTTCGGCGCTGATCTTCAAGATCGCGACCGACCCGTTCGTCGGTCAGTTGGCGTTCTTCCGGGTCTACTCGGGCCACATCGCATCGGGCACTTCGGTTTTCAACGCGACCAAGGGAACGACCGAGCGTATCGGCCGGCTCCTGAAGATGCACGCGAACAAGCGCGAAGAGATCAAGGAAGTCTGGGCCGGAGACATCGGCGCCGCCGTGGGTCTGAAGAACGTGACCACGGGCGACACGATCTGCGCGAAGGAGAGCCCGATCGTCCTGCTCCCCATGAATTTCCCGGAGCCGGTCATCGCGGTCGCCATCGAGCCGAAGACCAAGAGCGACCAGGAGAAGATGGGCATGGCGCTCGCCAAGCTCATGCAGGAAGATCCGACGTTCAAGGTCCACACGGACCCGGAGACGAACCAGACGATCATCCGCGGGATGGGCGAGCTGCACCTGGAGATCATCGTCGACCGGATGGTCCGCGAGTTCAATGTCGCGGCGAACGTCGGCAAGCCGCAGGTCGCGTACCGCGAGGCGATGACGCGCGCCGCCGAGGCCGAAGGGAAGTTCATCCGGCAGTCTGGCGGCAAGGGGCAGTACGGGCACGTCAAGATGCGCTTCGAGCCCCTCACGGACGGGAAAGACTACGAGTTCGTCAATGAGATCGTCGGTGGATCGATCCCGCGCGAGTTCATCAAGCCCGTGGATCAGGGGATCCGCGAGGCGATGGACAAGGGGATTCTCGCCGGCTATCCCATGACGGGCGTCAGGGCCGTGCTGTACGACGGGTCCTATCACGACGTCGACTCCTCGGAAATGGCATTCAAGATCGCCGGTTCGATGGCATTTCAGGCGGGCGCGAAGAAGGGCGCTCCGGTCCTGCTCGAGCCGATCATGGATGTCGAGGCGGTCACCCCGGAGGAGTTCGCCGGTGATGTGATGGGTGACATTTCGCGGCGCCGCGGAAAGATCCAGCAGATGGAAGAGCGCGCGGGGGCGAAGGCGATCCGAGCGATGGTTCCCCTGTCGGAGATGTTCGGATACGCGACGCAGCTCCGCTCGTTGACGCAGGGGCGGGCCAGCTACACGATGCAGTTCCATGCATACGAGCCGGCGCCGAAGAACGTGGCGGAAGAAGTCATTGCCAAGGTCGCAGGCTGAGAAGAACGATCAATGAAGCGGAACCGCCCGGCGGGTCCGGCAGAGACATCAGACAAAGCAAGTCAGGAAAGGTAACCAGGAG
>JBHEOL010000002.1:0-6801 GCA_046261635.1 Thermoanaerobaculia bacterium
ATTCCCTTCTCAGCCGTTCGCGGCCCCCGCAACCCCCTCTCAAACGGGGTCATATCTGCGTTGTTCGGGTCTCAACAGGGGTCACATCTTCGTTGTTCGGTCAAGCGCGGCGAATTTCGAAGATGTGACCCTCTATGAGAGACTGTCGCGCGATTGAGCGACGATCCTGCCACGCACGAATGGGGGACCCAGCCGGAGATGTTCGGGCCTCGCCACGAGCACAGACTCGGGATGATTCTTCGTGAGACGGCCGGGGTTCGCGGCGGGGGGCGAGTGCTGGACGCCGCTGTCGGGCTGGGACAGCTGGGCGCTCGGATGAGGGAACAGGGGCACCGGGTGTTCGGGATTGATGGCGCCTTCGCAGCCGTCCTGCACGCGACGCGGGTCGCCGGCGTCCCTTCCGTGGTCGGCGACATGACGCGGCTTCCATTCCGGAGCGAGTGTTTCGACGGCGTCACCTCGGGAGAGACGCTCGAGCATCTCGACGACGACGCATCGGCAGTCGGAGAGATCGGTCGCGTTCTCCATCGCGGAGGACGATGCGTCGTCACGGTTCCCGCCCTCGAGTCGCTCTGGACGGCCTCGGATGATTACTACGAGCATCGCCGCCGCTACTCGCGTGCCGGGCTCTCCGGGCTCTTCTCGGGCTCTTTCGAGGTGATGAAGGCCAGGTACTGGGGTTTCCCATTCGTCCTCGCCTACGACACGGTCTTCCTCCTTCCCATGAACCGGAGACGCGCGCGCCAGGCTCCGGACCGCGACGCGGCTCTGCAGTCGGTGGCGAAGGCGGGACGATCGAAAACTCTCGTGCGGCTGGTCTGCGCCGTCTTCTCTGTCGATCGAATCTTCTCGCTGATCCCCTTCGGCCCAGGGCTCCTCCTCGTCGCCCGGCGGCGGTGACCGCGCTCAGGGAGACGATTTCGCGGATGCAGGTCGCCCGCATCCTTCACCACGCGGCCGCGCTCGCCACCCGACTGTCTCGTTCTCGAGCAGGGAGCCGCGCCCGCCTCCCGTACAGCTCCCTTCTGGGGCGACGGGAAGCAGTCGTTCTGAGGAGAATAGGGAGGAAAGGCATCCGGTTGCTTCTCGAAGACACGCCGAATCGGCGGGGCCGAAGCCGTACGGCCCGGTCTGGCCGACGGGCTTGTTCGGGCCGGAAGCGATCCGGTAGAGTGGCTCAAACCCCGGCTCGGACCGCGCAAGGGTGTTTCTCGACGGACAGCCGCCCGAATTCGATCGACCTGAGAGTGGAGATGATATGAGCCGGAACACGACCGACCTGACGCGAAACGAAGCCCCTTCCGCAGCAGTCCCCGCCAAGGGTGAGGAGCGCCAACTCTCCCTCTTCTCCGAGGAAGCACTCGACCAGATCAGGACGGTGGAGGAGCGGTGGCGGCGCGAAACGCTGGAGCCGGTCGCGAAGAAGGGGACGTGGAAGAAGGACTTCACGACGATTTCGGGAGCCGAGGTCAACCCGATGGCGACGCCCCGCTCGATCGCGAACTTCGACTACGATCGCGACCTGGCGATGCCGGGCGAGTTCCCCTACACGAGGGGAGTCCACCCGAGCGGCTACCGCGGCAAGCTCTGGACGATGCGGCAGTTCGCCGGCTTCGGAACGGCGCAGCAGACGAACGAACGGTTCAAGTACCTCCTCGCGCAGGGGCAGACGGGCCTGTCGGTCGCGTTTCATCTCCCGACCCTCTATGGCTACGACTCGGATCACGAGTACAGCGCAGGTGAGGTCGGCAAGTGCGGCGTGGCGGTCGACTCGCTGGCCGACATGGAGACCCTGTTCGACGGGATCAACCTCGAAGAGGTGACCGTCTCGATGACGATCAACTCGACTGGCCCGATCGCGCTGGCGATGTACCTGGCCGTGGCCGAGAAGCAGGGCGCCGACTGGACGAAGATCTCGGGGACGCTGCAGAACGACATCCTCAAGGAGTACATCGCCCAGAAGGAGTACATCTTCCCGCCGCGCCCCTCGATGCGGCTGATCATCGACACCTTCAAGTACTGCACGGAGAACGTTCCGAAGTACAACACGGTGTCGATCTCCGGCTACCACATCCGCGAAGCCGGCTCGACGGCGCTCCAGGAACTGGCCTTCACTCTCCGGGACGGCATGGAGTACGTCGAGTACGGCGTCCGCGCCGGGCTCGACGTCGACGATTTCGCGCCGCGCCTCTCTTTCTTCTTCAACGCGCACAACGACTTCTTCGAGGAGATCGCGAAGTACCGCGCGGCGCGCAGGATCTGGGCGACCGTGATGCGCGAGCGCTTCGGCGCGCAGGATCCGCGCTCGTGGATGCTCCGCTTCCACTCGCAGACGGCGGGCGTTTCGCTCACCGCGCAGCAGCCGTACAACAACATCGTCCGCGTCACCCTGCAGGCGCTCGCCGCCGTCATGGGCGGAACGAACTCGCTCCACACCAACTCGCTCGACGAGACCCTCGCCCTGCCGACCGAGCAGGCGGCGCGGATCGCCCTGCGGACCCAGCAGATCATCGCCCACGAGTCGGGCGTCATCAACACGGTCGACCCGCTGGGCGGCTCCTGGTTCGTCGAGGAACTGACGAACAAGATGGAGAAGGGGTGCTACGACTACTTCGAGCGGATCGACCAGTTCGGCGGAATGGTCGAGGCGATCGAGGCCGGCTTCCCGCAGCGCGAGATCTGGGACGCCAGCTACCAGTACCAGCGCGCCTACGAATCGGGCGAGAAGACCGTCGTCGGCGTCAACCGCTTCCAGATGGACGTCGAAGAGCCGTACGAGATCCTCTCCATCGCCGAATCGGTGACCGACGATCAGATCGCACTCCTCGAGAAGGTCCGCCGCGAGCGCAACGGAGAGCTGGTTCGAGGAACGCTGGACCGCCTCAAGGACGCAGCGCGCGACCCGAACGTCAACACCATGCCCTACCTTCTCGACTGCGCGAAGGCCTACGCCACGGTCGGCGAGATCTCCGACGCGCTGCGCGAGGTCTTCGGGACGTATCAGGAACCGGCGCTTTTCTGAGAAGAAAAGTCAGAAGAGAAGAAAAGTCAGAAGGCAGAAGGCAGAAGGCAGAAGTAAAGGCAGAAACAACGGCAAGTAGTCAGGCCCGAAGCCTGATACGGTGGAGGGAGGTCAGGCTCTCCGTCAAGAGCTCTTCTGCATACTTTTTTTGTTCCGGCCGCTGTTTTTACTTCTGCCTTCTGCCTTCTGCCTTCTGCCTTTACTTCTGCCTTCTGCCTTCTGCCCTTTCTTCTGGCTTCTGGCTTCTGGCTTCTGACGCGCCCCTCACCCCTGGCCCCTTCGTCAGGCGAGAATCCTGCAAAGCTGCTATATTTCATAAGGTTGACGGGAGTGATGGGCGTGATGGAGATCTCCAATTTTTTTCGGAGCCGGCGGGGCGGTGAGCTGATCGGGATCGTGATCCTTTCGATCGGCGTGATCCTCGCGGCGGCCCTGCTGAGCTACCATCCCGACGACTCCTCCGCTTTCTTCACCTCGACCGAGGGAAAAACCAGCAACGCGATCGGCTATTACGGGGCGACCCTCGCCTGGATCATGGTCGGGTTTTTCGGATTTGCGGCCTTCCTCTTTCCCGCTTCTCTTCTCGGGGCCGGGTGGAACCGTTTCTGGGGGCGGGACGTGGAGTACTTCCACACCAAGGTGCTCGGGTTCCTGGTGCTGGCGACGGCGCTTCCGCCGCTGCTCGATCTCAGCGTGGGGAAAGTATGGCTGCGGGGGGCGCTGATTCCGGCGGGGGGATACATCGGGAGTGAGATCAACGGGACGATCGCGTCGAACCTCAACCGGCCAGGCGCGGCGATCGTCCTGATCACGGCGCTTCTCGTCGGGCTGCTTCTTGCGACGCGGATCAGTCTCGGGAGCGTCTTCGTTCGGACGAGGGACCTCTCGGTGCGGCTCGCGCAGGCCGTCTCGTTCCAGTGGACGCGCATCCGCGAGAGGCACCGGAAGGAGCGGATGAAGACCGAGGTGCTCCGCAAGCACATCGAGCGTGTGGCGACGGGAGAGGAATCGGACGAGGACGAGGGCGATCCGGACGAGCGGGTCGCGCGCCATGCGGGCCGCGGCCTGGTCGTGCGCCAGGTCCGGGGTCACGGCAAATTCCAGATCCGGAAAGTCACGAAGGCCGATCTCCGGAAGGTCGCCGAAGAACTGGCGGAAACAAAGCGGCGCGGCGGAGCGATGTTCGCCTCTCCGTACGAGCGGGAAGTGGAGTTCGAGGACGTGGTCCCGTCGAAGCGGCGGACGCCTCCTCCTCCGCGCGAGCGTGAAAAGTCGCTTCCGAAGCCGCCGGTCCGGAAGAAGGAGCCGCCGCGACGGAGCGATGCGGTCGCCGTGGCCGGGGGGACTTCGACCGAGCGCATTCCGTTCGTGGGGCTGCTCACGCCCGCGGTTCACGAGAGCTCGATGGACGAGTTGACTCACCGCAAGTTCCTGGATCTCGGAAAGCTGATCGAGGCGCGATGCCGGGAGTTTTCGGTCGAGGGCGAGGTGACCGCCTATCACCCTGGTCCCGTCGTCACGACGTACGAGTTCAAGCCGTCGGCCGGCGTCAAATACGCGAAGGTCGTGAATCTGGGCGACGACCTGGCGCTCGCGCTCAAGGCCGAATCGGTCCGCATCGAGCGGATCTCGGGATCGTCCACGGTCGGGATCGAGGTTCCGAACCGGAAGCGGGAGCTGATCCTGCTGCGGGAGATCATCGACTCCGAGGCGTTCGTTCAGGCGCCGTCACTGCTGACTCTGGCCCTCGGGAAGGACATTCACGGCGAGCCGATCGTGACCGATCTCGGGAAGATGCCCCACCTGCTGGTCGCCGGCGCGACGGGGGCGGGGAAGTCGGTCGGTCTGAACTCGATGATCGTTTCGCTCCTCTACAAGGCGCTTCCGCGGCAGCTGAAGATGCTGATGATCGACCCGAAGATGGTCGAGTTGAAGATGTACGAGGACATCCCGCACCTGCTCCATCCGATCGTCACCGATCCGAAGCTCGCCTCGAACGCGCTTCTCTGGACCGTGCAGGAGATGGAGAACCGCTATCGGCTGCTCGCGGCTTGCGGGGTCCGGAACATCGACCAGTTCAACGTCTTCATCCGCGATCCGGAGGCGATCAAGCGGGTGCGCAAGCCGGAGAGGGAGTTGCCGGAGCTCTCCCCGATGCACTACATCGTCGTGATCATCGACGAGTTCGCCGATCTGATGATGATCGCGCCGAAGGACGTCGAGGAATCGGTGACCCGGCTCGCTCAGAAGGCTCGCGCGGTCGGCATCCACCTGATCCTCGCGACGCAGCGCCCCTCGGTCGACGTCATCACGGGTGTGATCAAGGCGAATTTTCCGTCGCGCATCTCGTATCAGGTCGCCTCGAAAATCGATTCCCGCACGATCCTCGACGCGCAGGGTGCCGAGAAGCTCCTCGGAAACGGCGACATGCTCTTCCTTCCGCCGGGCACGGCGCGCATCCGCCGCATTCACGGCGCCTACGTCTCCGAGAAGGAGATCGCCGAGATCACCGACTTCGTCCGCAGGAATCAGGGCGGCCCGGAGTACGTCGAGGAGATCACCCAGCCGCCGGAAGAGAAGATCGGTGCTGGCGGGATGTCCGACATGGATGATGCGAAGTACGACGATGCGGTCCGGACGGTGCTGACCACCGGCCAGGCCTCCGCCTCCTACCTTCAGCGCCGACTCAAGCTCGGCTACTCCCGGGCCGCGCGCCTGATCGAATTGATGGAGGCGAACGGCATCGTCGGCCCCAGCCAGGGGTCGAAACCGCGCGAGATCCTCATTCGCCCCGACGATTATCCAGGGATGGATGACGCCGCGAATCTTTAGAGGCAGGGGCCAGGGACTAGGGGCCAGGGAAAGGTAACAGCAGGTGGCAGGTTGCGTCTCGACGCCTCCGCCTCTCGCCCCTCGCCCCTCGTCCCTCGTCCCTCGTCCCTCGCGCCCCTGTTGCTCGCCTCTCGCTCTGCCGGTGCGTATTCTCCGAAAACTCCTGCTGCCCGAATCCGTATAATCAACGGTCCGGTCCCCCCAATCTCACGCGAAAGTGGAGTTCATGAAACGTCGTTGGAAGCTCATTGCAGGAATCGTCGCCCTGATCGTCATCGTGCTCGTCGCGATTGCGGTGGTCCGCGGGAAGCGCGGGGATCTGACCGAGGTCACGGTCGCCGATGTCGAAACGGCAGATCTGGTCAGCAAGGTATCCGCGAACGGGCGGATTGAAGCCCAGCGCAAGGTCGATCTTTCGGCCGACGTCATGGGGCAGATCGTCAATCTCGGAGTCGAAGAAGGTGACGTGGTCGAGAGGGGAGAGTTCCTCCTGCAGATCGACCGCACCAAGCTGGCCGCTGACACCGCGGGAGCCGAGGCGTCGATCCGGGCACTTTTCTCCGACCGGGAAGGAGCGCGCGCAAATCAGGCGGAAGCGCAGGCGAATTTCGAGCGGGCGCGATCGAATTTCGAGCAGAACATCATCGCCCGGGCCGAGCTCGATCGCGCACGCGCGGCTCTCGATTCGGCATCCGCCGCCGTTCGCGGCATCGAGAATCGGATCGACCAGGCGCGCGCGAATCTCTCCAGCGCTCAGAACACGCTCTCGAAGACCACGATCACCGCTCCCATGTCGGGGATCGTGACCAGCCGTCTCGTCGACGAAGGTGAAGTCGCCGTGATCGGGACGATGAACAATCCAGGAACGGTTCTTTTGACGATCTCGGACATGAGCGTCGTCGAGGCGGTGATGGAGGTTGACGAGACCGACGTTCCCAGTGTCCGGG
>JBHEOL010000082.1:0-11666 GCA_046261635.1 Thermoanaerobaculia bacterium
CCGTCGCGATCCAGGCTTCGAACTCCTGCTGCGTGTCGATCCACTTCATCGAATCACCTCTCCCGCCAGCCCGATCGAAGTGAGCTTTCGGTTGAGCGCCTCGGGATCGAAACGCTCGCTCGCCCGCCCGCAACGCGGCCCCTCTGGTTTCTTTCACAGCCTCTCAGGATGACGGACCCCTGCCGCCTTTGCCTTCTGCCTTCTGACTTCCCGAGAAATGCCAATTCCCCCTCCCGGGTTAGGGTCGTTCGATGAGCGAATCACGCACGGACACCTCTTCAATCCTTCGTCTCGAGGGCGATGCTGCGCGGCTGGAGGCCGTGGTGGCGGTGACCGAGCTGCTGGGGCGGCTGAAGATCGGCGCGGCCTGGGTCGGGGAAGTGGCGCTCGCGACCTGGATGGGCGAGCCGCTCGGCCCCGCGGGGGCGGTCGACGTGCTGGCCGTCGTGCCGACGGACCGCTCTCGGCAGATTCCAATGATGGCGCGGCATCACGGCTTCCGGATCGACGAGGAGGAAGCGCGCCGGACCGAGGAGCTCGACCTTCTGCCGATGACTCGGATGGGGGAAGGGGAGGGTGTGCGGGTTCACGTCCTTTTCGCCACCAACGCGCTTTACGGGACGATGGTACGGGACGGGTCGGACGCGGTGGTGGGCGAAACGCCCATCAGGATCGTCGCCGCCGAGGACCTGGCGCTGCTCATGCTGGTAGGAGGGATGCCTGGCGTGAAAGAGTTGATCGCGCGGCTTCGGCTGCGGGCTGGCGAGCGTTTCGATCCCGAGGCGCTCAACCGAAAGCTCACTTCGATCGGGCTGGCGGGAGAGGTGATTCGATGAAGTGGATCGACACGCAGCCGGAATTCGACGCCTGGATCGCGACGGTCGCTTCCGCGCCGACGCTGGCCATCGACACCGAGGCCGATTCTCTCCACAGCTACTTCGACAAGGTGTGCCTGGTTCAGATGTCGATTCCGGGGCACGACGTTTTGATCGACCCGCTTGCAGGCATCGACCTCTCCCCGATCGGGCCGATCCTGGCCGATCGCTCGATCACCAAGATCTTCCACGGCGGCGACTACGATCTCCGGATCCTGAACCGCGACTTCGGGTTCGAGGTCAACAACCTGATCGACACGGTGATCTGCGCGCAGCTTCTCGGCTACGAGGCCTTCGGTCTCGGCGCGCTGCTGGCGCGTCACTTCAAGATCGAGGTGAACAAGGCGCACCAGCGCGCGGACTGGGCCAAACGTCCGCTCACGCGCGAGCTCCGCGACTACGCCGCGACCGACACACGACACCTGATCGAGCTCGCCGGGATCCTCCGCTCCGAGCTCGAGGCCCTCGGCCGCTGGGAGTGGGCGATCGAGGAGTTCGAGCGGCTCGAAACGATCCGCTTCTCCCCGGGCGAGCCGGATGAGGAGGGGTGGCGCAAGGTGAAGGGGAGCGGCCGGCTCGACCGGCGCGGCATGGCCGTGCTCGCCCAGCTTCACGCCTGGCGCGACGGGCAGGCGCAGAACGCCGATCGCCCCGCGTTCAAGATCCTCGGAACCGAGGCGCTCCTCGCCATCTCGACCCGCCGCCCGAAGACCGAAGAGGAGCTCCGGCAGATCCCCGGGATGGCCGCGTGGCAGGGGAGAAAATACGCCGGCGAGATCCTCCCGATGGTGGAGCGGGCTCTCGCCCTCCCCGAGTCCGAGCTTCCCGAACGGAAGGCCGCGAAGGGATGGCAGCGGGACCGGGAGCTCGAAAGAATGGTCGAGAAGCTCAAGGTGATCCGCGACCGAATCGCCGGCGATCTGAAGATCGACCCCTCGCTCCTGGCACCGCGCCACGTGCTGACGGCCATCGCCATGCAGAAACCGACCACTCCCGCGGAGCTCCAGTCGGTCCCGAACCTGAGGCGGTGGCAGCGGTCACTCCTCGGTGAAGCCATCCTTCTTGCGGCCTCTCCGCCGCGGTGATAGCGTCCCCCCCGGAGAGAGGGTCCGCTCGGGCCAGCCTCTCTGACAGTCAGCGACCCTCCTCGGGCTCGCACTCAACTTTCTACACATTGCGAGGAGCCAATCGATGGACGTGGTCTCGAAATACAGGGTGATCGTGATCGGGTCGGGCCCGGCCGGATGCACCGCCGCCCTCTACCTTTCGCGCGCCGATCTCAAGCCGCTGGTGGTCGAGGGAATCCAGCCCGGCGGGCAGCTCACCATCACGACGGACGTCGAGAATTTTCCCGGCTTTCCGGAAGGGGTCCAGGGCCCGAAGCTGATGGAGCTGATGCGCCAGCAGGCAGAGCGGTTCGGCTCGGAGTTCGTCTTCGAATCGGTCGAAAAGGTCGATCTCACCAGCCACCCCTTCACCCTGACGACCGACCAGAAGGTCTACGAGTGCGACGCGATCATCATCGCCTCCGGCGCCTCGGCGATGCAGCTCGGGCTCGAGTCGGAAAAGGCCCTCCAGGGATTCGGCGTCTCCTACTGCGCAACCTGCGACGGCTTCTTCTTCAAGACGAAGGAGGTCACGGTGGTCGGCGGCGGAGACTCCGCGATGGAGGAAGCGACCTTCCTCACGAAGTTCGCTTCGAAGGTGACCATCATCCATCGGCGCGAGGAGTTCCGCGCCTCGAAGATCATGCTCGACCGCGCCAAGAGCAACCCGAAGATCGAGTTTCTCCTCGACACGATCGTCGATGAAGTCATCGGGTCGAAAGAGACGAGCGTCGAGGCGCTCAAAATCAGGAACATGAAAACCGGCGAGACCTCGAATTTCCCCACGCAGGGGCTGTTCGTCGCGATCGGGCACACGCCGAATACGGCCGTGTTCCGCGACCAGCTCGAGCTGGACGAACAGGGTTACCTGGTCGTCAAGCCCAACAGCACGATAACGAACATCCAGGGTGTGTTCGCCTGCGGGGATGCCGTCGACCACGTGTATCGCCAGGCGATCACGGCCGCCGGGACCGGATGCATGGCCGCGCTCGACTGCGAGCGCTGGCTCACGCACGAGCGGATCACCGAGAGATGGGATCTCGACAAGGGTGAAGAGGTGAGGCGCTGATGTCGGCACAACGGATACTCATTCTCGGCGGAGGGGGCATGGTCGGCCTTCAGGTCGCGCGTGAAGCAGCGCGCGAGCTCCAGCCCTCGGAGATCATCATTTCGGCCCTCACCAGCCGCGAGGTCGACGAGGCCGTCGAGCTCCTCCGCGGCGAGGCGAAAGAGAAGTCGTGGAAGTTCACCATTACCGGCGCTGCCGGCGACATCTTCCTCGGCGAGAGCCTCCAGGGGAAGCCGCGCCCGGAGCTGGTGAAGAACCGCGAGCTCTTCGACGAGCTGTTCAACGACATCTTCGCTCCCGGGATGCCGGGCTATGACCAGTCGTTCCTCAGGAAGCTCCTGCTCGATCATCGACCCGACGTGGTCGTCGACTGCATCAACACCGCGACCGCAATCAGCTATCAGGACGTCTACACGACCTCGCGAAAGGTCAAAGTCCTGCTGGATCGCCTCTCCGACGACGGGACCCTCCCGAGTGCGGAGATGGCAACATTCGTCGAGTCGGTCCGCGAGCTCCTCATCGCCCAGGGCGTTCCGCAGATCGTTCGGCACATCGTGTTCCTGCAGCGCGCGCTCCAGGAGACGAGCGCCAGCGTCTACGTGAAGGTCGGCACGACCGGCACGGGTGGGATGGGAATCAACATCCCGTACACGCACAGCGAGGACCGCCCCTCGGCGACCCTGCTGTCCAAATCGGCCATCGGCTTCGCGCATACCGGCCTGCTGTTCCTCCTCGCCCGCACGCCCGGCCTCGCCGGGGATGACGGGGATGAGCGCACCCGGCCGACGATGATCAAAGAGGTCAAGCCGGGGGCGATGATCGGCTTCCGGAGGCTCGGCATCCAGCACGTCCGCCTCAACTCCCCCGAGGGGAACCGCGAGCCGGGGTATCTCCTCACGCCGAAGCGCGAGCCGATCGGTCCCTCCATCGATCCGCGGCACTCGGGCGACGCCTACCCGCGCCTCGGCGGCGGGGAGGGAATCCCCGTCCGGATCATCGGCGCCGACACGGGGGAGAACGGCTTTTTCTCCATCGGCGAGTTCCAGGCGATCACGTATCCGCGGCAGATGGAGTTCGTCACTCCCGAGGAGTGCGCGAGGACCGTGGTGCTCGAGATTCTCGGGGCCTCGACCGGACGCGACGTGATCGCGGCCATCGACGGCGCGATCACCGAGCCGAGCTACCGCGCGGGCGTGCTTCGCGACCGGGCCATTCGCGAGATGAACGAGCTCGAGGCCGCGCTCGAGAAGACCGACGAATGGCTCCCTTCCATCGCGATCGGCCATCTCGGCCCGCCGCGGCTGTCGAAGCTCCTCATCGAGGCCTGGCTCCTCTCGGCCTCCCTCGGGTCGCGCCAGATCGAAGCGCTCCTCGCGGTCGACGCGCTCGAGATGCAGCAGAAGGTCGAGTCGTGGTTCTCTTCGCATCCGCGCGTGGAGAGCCTCGTCGCTACCATCGGCATCGGCGTCCTCCGCGAGGGGAACGGTACCCCGATGCTGACCCGGGGCCCGAGGCTCAACATCCCCGTTCCCGCGGCCGATGGCCGGCCGATTCCGATGGATGATGCCGCGATCGAGCGCTACGCGAATGTCGGCTGGGTCGATCTGAGGCTTTCGAACTTCAACCGCTGGCGCGAGCGGCTCATGCGCCTCGCCGCGGTCCGCCCCGACATCGCCGCCGCCGGCTCCGCCTCCTTCGGGCTCGGCTCGTACATGCCCCGCGAGTTCAGCCCCGGCGACGTGGTCGGCTGGCTCCTCACCACGGAAACGGACGAGATGGGGATCCCAGGGCACAGGATTCTGTAGAGGGGCTAGGGGCTGGGGACCAGGGGCCAGGAAGAACAAAGGCAACGGCCCACGCTGAGGCTGGCTCTCGCTCTTGCCCTTCCCAACCCCTAGTCCCTAGTTCCCTAGCCCCTGCTTCTCCTATGCTGTCCTTATGGCTTGGACCTGGCTATTCATCGCTGGACTGCTCGAGATTGGCTGGGCAATTGGACTTAAATACAGCCATGGATTCACGCGTCCTCTGGCGAGCGTGCTCACGATCGTCGGCATGCTCGCTTCCTTCTGGTTTCTTTCCCTTGCTCTCAAGACCCTTCCCGTTGGCACCGGCTACGCGGTTTGGACTGGAATCGGAGCTGTTGGGACCACGATTCTCGGCGTGATCCTCTTCGCCGAGCCGGTGACTGCCATACGGATCGTGTCGATCCTACTGATCATCGCCGGGATCGTCGGACTGAAGGTCGGGGGGTAGGCCCTACACCATCTCCTCTACTCGTCGTAGCGCGACAAGCCTGGGCGAGGGGAGAGGGAGGGCGAAGTCCGTCATTGCCTTGTACCCTCGGGCGGATGGAAGTGCGCTCTTACAGAGATCTCGAGGTCTGGTCCAAGGCCCTCGATTTCGGGGTCGAAATCTACCGGCTCAGGAAATCGGCAGGATGGTGCGAGGTCTCCAGCGGGCCTCCACCAACGGCTCAACAAAAGGGGCTAGGGGCTGGGGGCTAGGGATCAGGAAAGGCCTCGGGCGTTGCCCCGTTGTTCAGACAAAGGCAAGATCCCCAGGCTGGCGCTCTGGTGTTGCCGTTGTTCAGACAAAGGCAAGATCCCCAGGCTGGCGCTCTGGTGTTGCCGTTGTTCTTCCTGCCCCCCAGTCCCCAGCCCCCAGCCCCTAAAAAAAAGGAGACCTTGCGGTCTCCTTTTTCGGTTCTTTCTCCCGGTGGTGAAGATTGGAGGTAGAACGCATTCAGAATGTATTCGAGCGGATTGACGGGGTTGTTGTCGAGGCGGACCTCGTAGTGGAGGTGGGGGCCCGTGCTGCGGCCGGTCGATCCGACGAAGCCGATCACGTCACCGCGCTCCACGCGCTGACCCGGCTTCACGTTGAATTTCGAAAGGTGGGCGTAGCGGGTCGAGTAGCCGTTTCCGTGCGAGACGAAGACCACGTTTCCGTAGCCGTTCGCCCACTTGGCCTGGACGACGACCCCGTCGGCCGGAACGCGGATCGGCTGGCCGGAAGCGGCCGAGATGTCGACCGCTACGTGGCTGGAGCGCTCCCCGGTGAATGGGTCGCGGCGTCCGCCGAAGCCGTCCGTGAGGATCCCGCGAACCGGGACGATCGAAGGCGTCGAAGCGAGGATCTTGTTCCGCTCCATCAGCTTCTTCTCGAGCAGGTTCAGATCGTCCGAAAGGCGACGCGAGTCGAAGCTCATCTTGTCGACTTCGTCGCGCTGCGCGCCGGTCGGAAAAGCCTCGTTGAACCGGATTCCGCCGACTCCGCCCGCCGTCCCCGCGTCCAGCGTGGGCACTCCGGCGATGATCGCCAGCTTCCGCGTCTTCTCTTCCACCGAGTGAATCTGGGTCCGGAGCGACTCGACCGAACGGCTGAACTGCTCGTTGGCGACCTCGAGCTCGCGGTTCTCCCGGCGGAGCTTCGAAAGTTCCTGGGTCTGCGAAAGGGTCGTGAAGTACTGGTAGGAGAAGAACGTCGAAAGGCAGAGGGAAGTCACGACGAAGGATAGAACCGAGAAGAGCACTCGGTGGGACATCCGCAGCTTCCGAAACTTGGCTCGGGCATGCGGGACGAAAATGATCGTCGAGTAACGCCTGCTCATTCCTGCTCCTGCGTCAATTTTTTAGAAAATTAGGGACCGGTGTCCCCAGAGGGACCGGGCCATTCTACGACTTGAAGATGCCGTGTCAATTGACATGGATCACAACCGGGCAGGGGCATTGGGCCCATCCATTTTTAAGTGCTTTGATCTCAGCCGGTTAAGGACAAGTGGCTTCGTTTCAATGGTTTCTGTGAATATTTTATGCTGATGTACCATAAAATGGTCTGCTTCTTGCCGGGCGGGACGATTCGGTCGATTCAAATTGCCGAAAGGGACCGGCGCCAGAGGACCGGCATCTTTTCGTCAAAGCGGATCGTTGCGCCCCTCGCAAAAAAGGGGGGGCGGGAGGCGATCTCGACGTTCCGGAATCGACGTGCGGAGGTTCTCTCGTACCTTCATTCACAAGCGCGGAAACGTTCTGCTATTCTCCGCAGGCAGCGGAGCCACCGCTGTCCAGCCGCTGTGAGGGAATCCCGAATGAAGACGAAAAAGAAACTTCTCGACGGCGCGAGGATGCGCCGGGCGATCCGCCGCATGGCGATCGAGATCGTCGAGCGGAACCGCGGAACCGAGGATCTGCTGATCATTGGAATCCGGAGCCGCGGAGTGCCGCTGGCCGAGCGGATCGCGCAGCAGATCGAAGAGATGGAGGGATCGCCCGTCCCGGTGGGCATCCTCGACATCACGCTCTACCGCGACGATCTGACGACGATCGCGCCGCAGCCGGTGGTCAAGCCGACCAAGCTCCCGCAGCCGATCGACGACAAGATCGTGGTGCTGATCGACGACGTTCTCTACACGGGGCGGACGGTGAGGGCCGCGCTCGACGCGCTGATCGATTTCGGGCGGCCGAAGTCGGTCCAGCTCGCCGTCCTGATCGACCGCGGGCACCGGGAGCTTCCGATTCACGCCGACGTGGTGGGCAAGACGGTCCCGACGGACCGGCACGAAGTGATCAAGGTCAAGCTCGAGGAGATGGACGGCGAGGACGAGGTTCTCATCCAGGAGCAGTAGGGCCGTCCCCAGGCGGCCTGGGTGGCCGCAGCAAACGAAGGAGACATGCGGATCCAGACTTCAGCCCTCCGATCGAAGGACTTGCTCGGCATCGAGCCGCTCACTCCCGAGGAGATCTCACTGATTCTCGACACGGCCGAAGGCTTCAAGGAAGTCTCGGAGAGGCCGGTCAAGAAGGTCCCGGCCCTTCGCGGGCAGCTGGTGATCAATCTCTTCATGGAAGCATCCACGCGCACGCGCGTCTCGTTCGAGATCGCGGAGAAGCGTCTGTCCGCCGACACTCTCGGGTTTTCGGCCTCCGGCTCGTCGGTCGAGAAGGGGGAGACCCTGATCGACACGGCGCAGAACCTGATGGCGATGCATCCGGACATGATCGTGATCCGGCACAAGCATCCCGGGGCGCCGAAGATGCTGGCCGACCTGCTTCCGGCGTCGATCATCAACGCGGGGGATGGGGCGCACGAGCACCCGACCCAGGCGCTGCTCGACGCGTTCACGATCCGGGAGAGGCTCGGTCGGCTCGCCGGGGTGAACGTCTCGATCATCGGCGACATCGCCCACTCGCGCGTGGTTCGCTCGAACATCCACCTTCTGACGAAGATGAAGGCGAACGTGACCCTCGCCGCGCCCCCGACGCTGATGCCGGCCGAGGTCGAGCGGATGGGAGTTCGCGTCGTGCACTCGCTCGACGAAGCTCTCGAAGGGGCGGACGTGGTGATGATGCTGCGGGTCCAGATCGAGCGGCAGGGCAAGCTCTCCTTCCCCTCGCTCAGGGAGTATTTCAACACCTTCGGCCTCACGCCCGAGCGGCTCGCCAGGGCGCGTGAAGACGTGATGGTGATGCATCCCGGGCCGATGAACCGGGGGGTCGAGATCTCCTCCGACGTCGCCGACGGGCCGTATTCGGTCATTCTCGAGCAGGTCACCAATGGGGTCGCGGTGCGGATGGCCGTCCTCTACCTGCTGACCGGCGGGCATCTCACGGAAGGCCAGGGATAGCCGATGAATCTGCTCATACAGAACGGCCGCGTCATCGACCCGGCGCAGGAGCTGGACGAAAAGCTGGACGTGTTGATCGAGGACGGCGCGATCGCCCGCCGCGGGCGGGGCCTCAAGGCTCCGGCCGGGGTGGAGACGCTCGACGCGGCGGGGCTGGTCGTCTCGCCCGGCTTCATCGATCTGCACACGCATCTTCGCGAGCCCGGGCAGGAGCACAAGGAGACGATCGGAAGCGGGACGCGGGCCGCGGTCGCCGGCGGCTTCACGGCCGTCTGCGCGATGGCGAACACGAATCCGCCGAACGACGAGCGCGCCGTGACCGAGATGATCCTGGCCGAGGCCGCCCGCCACGGGTCGTGCCGGGTCTATCCGATCGGAGCGGTGAGCAAGGGGCTCGAAGGTGAGGCGCTCGCCGAGCTCGCGGACCTCCGCTCGGCCGGCTGCGTCGGATTCAGCGACGACGGCCGTCCCGTCAGCAACGCGCTCCTGATGCGGCGTGCGCTCGAGTACGCCCGGATGCTCGGCGTCCCCGTCATCGCCCACGAACAGGACCTCGATCTGTCCGAGAACGGCGTGATGCACGAGGGATACGTCTCGACCGTGCTCGGCATGCGCGGCATTCCGGCGGCGGCCGAGGATACGATGACCGCGCGCGACGTGGTGCTCGCCCGGTTGACGGGGGCGCATCTCCACATCGCGCACCTCTCCACGCGCGGGGCCGCCGAGGCGGTCCGGCAGGCGCGCAGGGAAGGGCTCCACGTCACCTGCGAGGCTTCGCCGCACCACATCGCCCTCACGGACGAGGAAGTCCGCTCCTTCTCGACCAGCTTCAAGATGAATCCCCCCTTGCGCCCGGAGGAGCATCGCTCCGCGCTGGTGGAGGCAATCGCCGACGGGACCGTCGACGTCATCGCCACCGACCACGCCCCGCACCATCCCGACGAGAAAAACGTCGAGTTCGATCTGGCTCCCTTCGGGGTAATCGGGCTCGAGACGGCATTCGCCGTCTGTCACGACATCCTGGTCGCGCGCGGGAAAGCGATCGATCTGGCTCGCCTGATCGAGCTTCTCTCGACCGCGCCCGCGAGGATCTTCAACCTTCCCGGCGGAAGTCTCGAAGACGGGGTCCGCGCCGACGTGACCATCGTCGATCCGTCCGCCGAGACGACGTTCAACGCGCCGTGGGTATCGCGCTCGCGGAACTCTCCGTTCGCCGGCCGCAGTTTCCGCGGGAGGGTCGTCGCGACGATCGTGGGCGGCGAGGTGCGATTCCGTGCCGCCGATGCCCCGCAGAAGGAGAAGCCGCCGCGCCAGAAGGCGGCGTCGACGGCGAAACCCTCGGGAAAGCGCCGGAAGTGAACCCGCCTTCCTCATCCAAGCGGGTCGTCATCGTCGACGACTCGGTCGCATTCTGCGACCTCTGGGAGAACATCCTCGAAGAGCGTTACGGCCTGGCGGCCGAGGTCGAGACCTACCGGCACCCCTACGACGCGCTTCCCAAAGTCGACCAGACCATCGACCTGCTGATCGTCGATCTCGAGATGCCGGGGATGGACGGGCAGAAGTTCGTCGAGTACGCTCGTCAGAAGGGGCTGCCCGCGAAACGGATCCTGGTGACTTCCTCGCACCCGGCGGAAGAACTGCACCAGAGGTTCCGGATCGGCGAAACGATCGCCGTGCTCAACAAGACCGAGCCGAAGCAGCAGGAAGCTTTTCTGATGATTCTCGATTCCATCATGCGGAGAAAGTAAGATCCGGCCGGAGACCCTGACGAACATGACATCATCCATGAGCGCGGCCACGGCGCCGATCGAGCTGAACGACCTGCTCGCGTTCGTCGCGCAGAGACAGGCCTCGGATCTACATCTCAAGCCGATGCGGCCGCCGCTGCTGCGGGTCCAGGGAAAGCTCGTCCCGGTCCGCTCCGAGCCGCTCAAGCCCGCCGATCTCGAGCGGATGCTGATGCCGATCCTCACGCCCGCCCAGCGCGAGCGGTACGACAGGAATCTCTCGGTCGATTTCGGTTATGGCGTTCCCGGCGTCGCGCGTTTCCGCGCGAACCTCTACACCCAACGCGGGACCGTCGCCGCCGTTTTCCGCCGGATCCCGATCCAGATCCTCGGCATCGACGAGCTCGATCTCCCTCACGCCGTCCGCGACCTCACTCAGCTTCCGGAGGGGCTCGTCCTGGTGACCGGTCCGACCGGCTCGGGCAAGTCGACGACCCTAGCCGCGATGGTCTCGGAGATCTCGCAGCGCGACCCGGTGCACGTGGTCACGATCGAGGATCCGATCGAGTTCCTCTTCGGCGACCGCACGGCTGCCATCTCCCAGCGCGAGGTCGGTACCGACACGCCGAGCTTCCGCGAGGCGCTCCGCAACTCGATGCGGCAGGACCCGGACGTGATCATGGTCGGCGAGATGCGCGACACCGAGACGATCGGCACCGTGATGACCGCCGCCGAAACCGGTCACCTGGTCCTCTCGACCCTCCACACCAACAGCGCCGCGCAGACCATCGACCGCATCATCGACGCGTTCCCCGCCGGACAGCACAAGCAGGTCCGCTCGCAGCTGGCCCTCGTTCTGCGCGGAATCATCTCGCTCCGCCTCGTCCGCACGGCGGACGGATCGATGACCGCCGCGGTCGAGATCCTCAAGACCTCGCCGAAGATCTCCAAGCTCATCGAAGAAGGCCACACCAAGGAGATTCTCGAGGAGATGGAGGGCTCGGTCGGCTTCTACCGGATGCAGACGATGAATCAGAGCCTCATCGCCCTGCTCGTGCATCAGCGGATCTCCTACGAGGAGGCGATGGCGCTCGCGACCGACCCGGACGACCTCTCGCTCAAGCTCCGGAAGATGTTTCCCCAGATCGAAGAACGCGCGCGCCAGGGAGGTGCGAACATGCCGAGCCAGTCCGATTTTTCCCAGATTCTCGAGCTGATGGAGATCAAGAAGCTCTACGACGAGCAGCAGGAGAACTTCCGCCA
>JBHEOL010000092.1:0-19663 GCA_046261635.1 Thermoanaerobaculia bacterium
GAGATGCTCTTGAGCCGGGCTGAAGCCGCCCGCGCCTCCGCCTCGGAAGGGAATCGGACCCGCACCCGGAAAATCATCGCTCCCGCGTTCTCGACCCGTTCCACGTAGGCGGTCTGGAACCCCGAATCGATCAGCTTCGCCGCCAGATTCTCCGCGGCGCGCTGCTCGGTCGACGAAAGCACCTGCGCGATCGCCGGGGTCCCACCTGCTGAAAGGGTGGTGGGTGGGGATGGAGGCGGGCTCTGGCGTTCCGGGCGCGGATCGATCGGCACCGGCTCCGGGTTGAAATCCCTGGCAGGAGTGGGGGCGAGCTCCTCGATACCGACGGGCTGCTCGGAGCGAATG
Source organism: Thermoanaerobaculia bacterium (assembly GCA_046261635.1). Taxonomy (GTDB): domain Bacteria; phylum Acidobacteriota; class Thermoanaerobaculia; order Gp7-AA8; family Gp7-AA8; genus JBHEPS01. Next base: position 346 of record JBHEOL010000092.1, read on the forward strand.
GGAGGCAGGGTCTTCGGCGCCGGCTCAGGAACTCCGAGCTCCACGATGCGACCAGGCTCGGATGAATCCCCCTCGGTGATGATCGCAGGATCCCGGCGAACGACAAGCCGCTCGTCGAGCTGATCGCGCCCAACCAGAATCCCGAATGCGAACGCGGCGCCGAGCGAACAGAGCAGGAGGACGAAAGCGATGAACGCCTGCCCCGCGGTCAGCGAGATCTCGTAATGTGATGAATCGTCGGGTACCGGATGGTCCGCCATATCTCCCTCCCTCGCAACCGTGGCGCCGGCCTGACCGTCACTGCGGCTCGGGCGCTCGGGGCGCCTCGGCTGCCGGCGCGGCAGCGTTCCAGTTCGTATGGTAAACGATCCCGTCGTCGAAATAGACCGCGGCGGCGCCGCCGTCGGCTTTCGAATAGATCCAGACCGAGTAAATCCGTCCGGCCCGGCGGAGGTGGCGGATCCAATCCTCGCGTGGCATGCCGAGCCTGCTCGTGACGTCGCGCTCGGTCATGCCGGCCGCGAGCGCTCCGAAGCCGTCCATCGAGACGTATCGCTTGTTCTCGGCCATGGCGATCCGCTCGCGAGCCTGATCGTTGGTGGGGTCGGCCTCGAGCGCGCTGCGGTAGTAGTCGATCGCTCGTTCGTGGCGAGCGAGCACGTACATATAGGTGTCGCCCATACGGATCCGTTCGTTCGACCAGAGACGCGCGGCGCGCGGGTCCGAGGTCCGGCCGAGATATTCATCGAGGCGCTCGAGAAACGGGACCAGGGTCGGCTCGATCCGCTTCTGGTTGTCGAGCGCGGTCTCGATCTGCTGGCGCCGGGACGCTCCCGGCATCGATTGCGGGAGAGCGCGCCTCGCAGCCTCGATCCGGTGATAGGTGTCGAGCAGAGCGTTCCACTCCCGATCATTCGGGCGCGTGGGGAGGGAGGCTGTGGCACAAGCGGCGAGCGCGAGGAGCAGGGAGAGAACGAGGGGAGCCCGGATCATGCACCCATGATAAAGGAGAGCGGGCGGGCCGTTGAACCGCTGCGGCACGGGTGAATCAGACGCCGAGAGACTCGACCACCACGGCAATCGGCTCGTCGAGCTCGGCTCCGAACTCGGCGCGGATTTCCAGGATCCAGCCGCAGAGGAGCTCGTCGAGCAGAGTCTCCACGATCGCGGCCTGATCGTCCGAACCGGACGAGATCAGGTTGTTGAGCAGCTGGTCGAAATCGAGCCGGCCTTCATTGAGGAGGCTGATGCCACTCAGATAGGGAAGCATCCCCGGCGAGAGGTGGCGCGCGACCCTGTCGACGAAGTCGAAGGAGTGATCGCCGATCTTCTCGAACACGAGCGCGAAGATCGCCTGGAAGGCTCCGTTGTAGCGCTCCACCTTCGATTCGAGCTCCATCTCGTCGGCGGCCGCGGAGCGGCGTTTCGCTCCGTGAGCGGCTTCTCCCTCTTCGAGAAGACCGGCGGCCAGCAGGGCCCAGAGGGTCCGGCAGGTCGCGAAATCGCTCAGGTAGCTGCGCTGGAGAATCGATGCGAGCGATTGCGGCTCCGAGAGCAGGTCGTAGATGTAAGACTCGTCCTCGGTGAAGTCGAGGTTGTAGCTGCGGACTGCTCCCGCCTCGCTCTTACGCAGCGTGCGCGTCATCGCCCCGATCCCGCGGGAGATCAGCGTCCACGACTCGATCGTCTGGACGCCGTCGAGCAGGAGCCGCTCGGTGTTGATCGGAAGCCCGGGTATGTCACGGTTGAACTGGGTCGTGAACTCGATCGTATAGGAGCCGGTGCGGAGGGCGAGCGCGCTGACCACGACCATCTTCACCTGTCGTTCGAGAGCCCGCATCAGCTCGTCCGACTGGAGGTATCCGAGCTCGACCAGCACTGACCCGATGCGCTGCGCTCCCCCGACGTTCTCGGTCGCGCGCTGGTACCGCTCGAGCGAGAGCTCTCCGCCGCGAAGCAGGACTTCGGCAAGACCGAGGTCGGGATCGGAGCTGACCGCGAAGACGATCTTTCCGGAACGGAAATAGATGCTGTCGTGGCGGTTCGCCGCTTCGACCGTGATCACGGCCGTCTCGCCGTTGCGGGCCAGCGACCGGAAGAGGTCCGCAAGCGTCGTTTCCTCGAGCGCGCCCTGGATCGACAGCTCGTCGCTCATGCCGGTCCCTGAACCTGCCTTCGGGCGGGGCTCAGGACGTCGGCGAGCCCGATCGAGTCCTTGGTGGTCGACTTCACACGGTACATCGCGGCATCGGCCTGACGGATCAGGTCTTCCTTGGTCGTCGCATGTACGGGGAAAGTGGCGATCCCGAAGCTGGCGGTGATCACGACCGTGATTTCGGGCTCGATGCGGAAGGAGAACTCGGTGAGGGCCTTTCGGACTCGGCTTGCGACCGACCGCGCCTGATCCTGATCGGTCTGCGGGAGGATGATGCAGAACTCGTCACCGCCGAACCGGACGAGCTTGTCGATCGTCCGGATCGCTCCGAGAATCCTTTTCGCGACCTCCTGCAGCGTCCGCGAGCCCACCAGATGGCCGTGGGCGCTGTTGACGCTCTTCAGATCGTCGAGGTCGAGAAAGATGATGCTGAAAAAGCTGCCGTACCGCCGCGATCTTTCGATCTCCTCCTCGAGGTACGTCTCGAAGAATCTCCGGTTGTATGCCTTCGTCAGGTCGTCGCGCATCGCGAGCTCGTTGCTTCGCGTGAGCTGATAGAGATTGCCCAGCACCGCCGCGACGCTCTCGACGTATCGGACCGCCTTCCTTTCCCGCTCGAGCTCGAAACCGGACGTCTTTCTTCCGGAAATCTTCACGACACCGAGAAGGTCGGCGCCCGACTGGATCGGAATGAGTAGATGGGGCCGCCCATCTCCTTCCCCTTCCGCGAACCCGCTCTCCGAGGAAAGAGCCTCTTCGAGTGAATCGGCCGAGATGCCCGGGACGAACTCGCCGTCGTCCCGGTGGTTCGGATCGTTGCTGAACGACACCGCGTACCGTTCGATGCGGGGGTCGTGCAGCAGCAGCGTTCCAGCCGCGCCGTCGAGGATATGAAGGATCGTCTTCGTGATCTTTTCGGCGACGCCTTCGAAATTCGCGACGGCAATCAGTTCCTGCACGTGCTGGGAGAACTCGAGCTCTCCCAAAAGCTGCGCCACGAGTTGCCGCGAGCGCGCCATATCGCGGCATGTGAGCAGATACGATCTGGGATCCTGCTCGAAGTTCTCGGGCCGCACGACCAGGTCGCCGGTCTCGCGCTCTTCGCATCGCGCGTCCGGATCGAGCACGATCCGGCAGAGATATCGCGACGATTCACCCGCGCGGGACGGCTGCTCCCGATCCACGATCGCGATCACCGCCTCGGGGACCATCTCGGCCCCTCCGAAGGCAAACCCCTCCCCTCGCTCCTCGAGACGTCTGAGCAGCCCATCGCGTCGGGACAGTACGGCGACTGCGAATGGTTCCATAAAGAGGGGGACTTCTCCGCGCCATTGTACGCCATCGGCGCCGGGTTCACGGACGACATGTCACAATGGGAGCGTCAGATGCGCATCATTCAAGTCGTCGAGACCAGCGCTCTTCCCTTCCAGAGGCGGCTGCGGGAGGTCGATGCCTCAGCCCTTGCCGCGAAGGTCGAGCTCACGACGATCCGGGCCTCGGGACGCCGCCTGGAACCGCCGGTTTCGGCTCCTCCGGGAGGGCCGGCCATCGCGCACGTTTACGCCGCCCCCGGGTTTTCCCCCGGTTTGCTCCGCCGGTTCTCCCACCCGGTTGTCGCCGAGGCGCTGCCACGCCGCTCGCGGCTTCCATGGACGCGCACGGCAGGGCCCGCGGTGGTCCTGGGTCCCCCACCCGATTCCCCTGCCCCCGAAGCCGTGAGCGAAGCGTGGTTCGCATTGAGCGGGCGGCGCACCGATCGGCCGGCCATCGGTGTCTTCGCCCGCTCCGATGCGGTGCGTGAAATGGTCGCCGGGATTCGCGCCCGCATCGAACGGTTCCGCAGCGATGTGCGTTGGACCCTTCTCTCCCGGTTCCCCGAGCCGGGCGACATGGAAAATCTGGCGATCTGGCTCGACCCCACTCCGCAGGATGATCATGAAGGAGCGGTGGCGGAGGCGATTGCAGCGGGGCGACTCGTGGTCGCCACCCGCACTCCAGCCAACGCGGAACGCCTCGATGGAGGGGAAGCCGGTTTTCTTTTCCCACCCGGAGACCCCAACGAAGCAGTTCACGCGCTTCTCGCGGCGCTGTTCAAGCCGGAAGCCGGGCGCCCGCGCCTCGCCGCCGCGGCGCGCAACGCGGAGCGGTTCCGCCCAACGGTGCGGGCGGAACGACTCGTCGGAATTTACGAGGGTGTGGTGGGGCGGTGAAACCCCTTCTCGCAGTCGCCACGCCCGAACAGCGGCGCATCCTCGAAGCCGCAGCAGCGATCGCCTCGGAGACGACCCTCCGGGCATGGGTCGTCGGCGGACCGGTTCGTGATGCCCTCCTCGGCAGGCCCTTCGGCGACGTGGATTTCACACTCGAGCGGGGTGCTCCGGAGTTCGCAAACCGGCTCGCCGGCGTTCTTGGGGGAGAGGTCCGACAGTTCGACAGATTCATGACCGTTCGAATCGAGCTTCCATCGAACGATGCGATCGACGTGGCCACAACGCGCGCCGAGGAGTACTCCCGCCCCGGAGCGCTCCCCACGGTGAGGCCCGCAGGACTCATCGAGGATCTCCGCCGCCGGGACTTCACGATCAACGCCCTCGCCGTGGATCTCAGCTCGGGAGCGGTAGAGGACGCATTCGAGGGAATTGCAGACCTCGAGCGGGGACTGCTCCGCGTGCTCCACGCGGAAAGCTTCCGCGACGACCCAACGAGGATGTTCCGCGCTGTTCGTCTGACGGCGAGGCTCGGTTTCGAGCTCGAGCCGGCAACCGCAGCCCTCATGCGGGAAGCGCTCGAGCAGCGGGCGATGGATGAGGTTTCCCGCGAGCGGCGGTGGCGGGAGTTGCGACTGGCGATGGACGAGCCAGATCCCGCTGCCGCTCTGTTCGAGCTCGCCAGCCGCGGGACTCTCGAGCCTCTGCTTGGAAGCGTTCGACGCGGAACCGATCTCCGGGAGCGACTGACCGAGGCCGTCAAGGTCGTTCAGGCGGAACCTCAACTCGACACGGAACTTCTCCTGCTGGCGGCTCTGGTGCCGGAGGAGCCTGATCTCAGAGGCTCGGCCTTCGGCAGGCGGCGCATCGAAGCACTCCGGCTTCTGCTCGATCGCGAGCGCATTGCCGACGGCATCCGCTCTGGAGCGGTCGACTCGCGCGATATGACGAATGCTTCCGAAGAGCTGCTCGCCCTGTTCGAGCGAGACCCCGCTCTCTGCGCGGCGGCGTCCCGCGAGCGGGACTCCCGCCGGATCGAGCTTCCCTTCCGCGGGCACGAGCTGGAGCTCCCGCCCGGTCCTCACCTCGGACTGGCCTTCCGCGACACGCGCAAAGCGATCGCCTCCGGAAAGATCACCGAAGCCGAGGCCCTCTCTTTTGCGAGAGATCGAGCGTTGGAGTATCTTCGGGGAGAGACTTCATGAAGAGACTCTCTCTCAGGACGTTGCACTCGCTCTTTCTGGCGACTCTTGTCGCCGGAGGGATGGTTTTCGCGGGCAGCCCTCCCCCGCCGACGACCATCAGCATTCCCGTCCCCGAGCTTCCGGACAACCATATGGTCCAGTACCACATCGTCGAGCTCGCGGGAGCCACACTGGTCGAGGACGACCTTCTCGTCGACGGACGCCTCCCGAAGATCCTGATCAACTTCACCGAACGGCTGGAAGGGGTCTACGAGCGCCTGACGATCTTCGAGAACGCCGTGCTCGTCGTGAAGATGGAGGGTGAAGGATGGCGGATGTCCAAGAGGGTCCGGATTCCCACCGAGGCACTCGACAAGTATCGCGCGTTCTTCACGTCCGACGAGCTCGAACGCTTCAGGCCGTGGAGTGAGGGCGACAGCCAGCGCGACCAGACCGTTCTCCGCATCGCCACGGGCGAGACCAGCGTGGAGCGAAAATGGCCTTCGACAGCGGTCATCCCGGAACAGATCGAACGGCTGCGTCTGGTGCTTCACGATGTCCTCCGCGCGCTGGCCGAGGATCGCGAAGTGACCAATCCGGTCACCGGATACGAGGCGTCGGTCGGCGACGTGCTGCTCGGCGACGACCAGAAGAGCTACAAGGTCATCGGCATCCGTCAACAGGGAGAGTTGCTCGAGCTCCAGAGTCTGACCGAGCCGGTCAGGCGCTTCGTGGCGAAGAAGGACCTTCACCTCTATTTCGTCGCGGCCGAACCCGCGACTCCCTGATGGGCTCGGTCCGAATCAGCGGCGGTGCGCTACGAGGACGAAACGTGCCACTCCCCCGCGGAGAGGTGCGTCCGACCTCGGCGCGAGCCCGCGAGGCCTATTTCAACGTGATCGCTCCCAGGATCGACGGCGCTCGGTTTCTCGACCTGTTTTCGGGCACGGGAGTCTTTTCGCTCGAAGCAGCATCCAGAGGCGCTGCTGCGGTGGTCTCGATCGACAACTCTCCCCGCGCGATGCGGGCGCTCGGCGAGCTCGCCCGCGCCTGGGAGCTGCCGATCAGAACCATTACGGCCGACGCGCTGGCGGCTGTCCCGCGGCTCCGAAACGAGCCGCCCTTCGATCTCGTTTACGTCGATCCCCCCTACGACTACCCCGACTACGCCCCTCTTCTGAGAGCAGTGGACCTCGACCTGCCCCTCTCGGACGACGCCGTGATCGCGGTCGAGCACCGATCGGGCCCCCCGCCGTTCGACTCGGCTGAGGCGACCTCGCTCGTTTTTCGCAAGAGCTCCCGGTATGGCAACGTTTCCATCTCGTACTTCGACAGGAAATCATGACAACCGCCCCGATCGAGATTGCGCCACGGGAGCTCGAGGAGATGCTTCGCAAGGGTGAAGCGGTTCATCTCGTCGACGTCCGGGCGGGGTGGGAGCACGAGCTCGTCGCGCTCCCGGGCGACACGCTGATCCCGCTGCATACCCTCGGAGCGAGGGCGCATGAGCTCGTTCGCGGCCGACGGATCGTCGTCTACTGCCATCACGGAGTCCGCTCGTACATGGCGGCGGTGGCGTTGCGCGAGGCGGGCTTCGAGGCCCTCTCGCTGGCGGGAGGAATCGATCTCTGGGCGGCGGCAATCGATTCCTCGATGAAGCGCTATTGATGCAGAATCGCGGAAATGGCCCGCGGACCGCGGGCGTTCAGCGGGGTGAGCCGGCGACCGGAAGCTACCGGGCCGGAGAACGGACGACACATGCCATTGACCGTACGCGACCAGGACGTCACGACTCTCTTCGGAATCCACGATGAGAATCTCCGGATCATCGAGGAGGCCTTCGGCGTTCGCATCAGCGCGCGAGGATCGGAGATCTTCGTTCAGGGAGACGCGGACGCGGTCAAGTCCGCGGAGACGGTGATCCAGGAACTGCAGGAGCTCATCGAGCGGGGCTTCCCGTTCAAGCGATCCGATCTCCTCACGATGGTCAAGGTGATCAAGGAGACGCCGGAAGCGAACCTCGTCGACTTTTTCACCGACGAGACGCTGCAGTCCTCGCTCCGCAAGATCGTCACCCCGCGGAATGTCCGGCAGAAGGAGTATCTGCAGGCGATCCAGGATCACGACATGACTTTCTCGATCGGTCCGGCGGGCACGGGAAAGACGTTCCTGGCGGTGGCCGTCGCGGCGGCGGCGCTCGCCGAGAAGCAGATCAAGCGGATCATCCTCTGCCGTCCGGCCGTCGAAGCGGGAGAGAAGCTCGGTTTTCTGCCGGGTGACCTCATCGAGAAGATCAACCCGTATCTCCGTCCTCTGTACGACTCGCTTTACGACCTGATCGGTTTCGAAAAGGTCGCGAAGCTGATGGAGCGGAGCGTGATCGAGATCGCGCCTCTCGCATTCATGCGAGGTCGCACGCTCGCCGACTCATTCATCATTCTCGATGAGGCTCAAAACACCACGCCCGAGCAGATGAAGATGTTCCTCACCCGCCTGGGATTCGGATCCAAGGCCGTGATCACCGGCGACGTCACCCAGGTCGATCTGCCCGAGGGGAAGAAGTCGGGTCTCAAGGAGGCGCAGAACACGCTTCAATCGGTCGAGGGAGTCGCGTTCTTCTCCTTCACGGAAAAGGACGTCGTCCGCCATCCCCTGGTCGGCCGCATCGTTCGCGCCTACGAGGGCCGCGACCGCGAGATCGAGTTGAAGAAGCAGGAGCTGCTGGAGAAGCGGGATTCCTGAGGCGGCGATGGAAGTCGACATCTCCGGCCCTGCGATTCCGCGATTCCCGAGAAAAGAGATCGTCTCGTTCGTCCGATCGTGCGTGAAGGCAGCGCGCCGCGCGGGAGCGGGGCGCTTCGCTCCGAACGCCGTTTCCATCGCGCTGGTCGACGATCGGGAAATGGCCCGCCTCAACGCGGCATATCGCGGAATGCGCCGCGCGACCGACGTTCTCACGTTCGAAGGAGAGCCGGAGCCCGACGGGTCGCACCCGCTCGGAGAGATCGTGATCTCGATCGAGCGGGCGAAAGCTCAGGCGCTGGACGAGCGACACTCGCTCGCGACCGAGGTCCGTTACCTGCTACTCCACGGCGTGCTCCATGCCTTCGGCTGGGACCATGAGGCGGACTCGGGCGAGATGAACGCGCTCGAGCTGAAACTCCGCGCACGAGTCGGGCTGGAGTAGCCGACGGAGGGGCACCACCAGGGGCGCCCCGTCAAGATCGCGCGACCGTCCACCAGGATGACGGGATCGGACCGCTCGCCCGTCAGACCAGCTCGATGATGTCGTTCTCGATGAGCTTGTGGAAGATCAGGAGTGCGTCGATCTCCCGCATCGGGCTGATCTTCGCGATCGAGCTCAGATCCCACTGACCGTTGATGCGCGAGAGGATGAACCCCTCGTTCGGCGAGAAGTTCATCGAGCTGATCTCCTCGAGCTCCTTTTTCAGCTTCGGGACCTTGTGATCCGAGATCCCCTGCTTCTTCAGCTCGCCGACGATCAGCGCCTCCGCACCCTTGAGCGACGAGCGCACCTTGCCGTTGTCGGGGTCGAGGTTCTGCGCCGCCTTGAGCAGCCGCAACGCCTTCTCGAACTCCCCGGTACGAAGGCCCGCCTGGGCGCGGTGAAGGAGGGAATCGACCTCGGCGTCGCCCGAGAGGAAACTGTCGCTCGAGGCATCGGCTTCGGTGGCGGCCTGCGGCACCGGCACGGCTTCCGGCTCGGCGGCCGCGGGCGCCGACTTCCGACTCTCGTCGAGCTTCATCTTCTTCGCCTTCACGAGCTCGAAGACCGTGCGCGACACGACGAATCCGGACGATCGGCTTTCGAGAACGATGTCGGCAATGGTCCGCTGTCCATCGATCACGTCGACGATTTTCTTCTGCGCCTCGTTCAACCCGGAAGTCGGGATCTTGCCCGCCGGCACAGGAATCAGATCCTGGCTCGTGACGACCTTCCGGATCCTTTCCCATTCGTCGACCCGCCGCGATCCCTCCATCACGATGCCCGTCAGATCGACGTTCATCGGGACCAGGTCCATCCGAGGCTCCTCGGCGTCGGCGAACTCGAACTCACCGTCCCCCCATAGGAAGATGTCGTAAATCTCTTCCTCGACCTTCTTCCGCATCAGCCGCTTCAAATCGTCCTCGGTGATGGCCTCGATGATGACGAGGATTTTTCCGAGCAGGATCTTCGACTGGTCCTGAACCTCCATCGCCTTCTTCAGCTCGGCCTCCGTGATGTAGCCATGGCTCATCAGGAACTGCCCGAGGTATTCGCGTGGATCGGTGGACCCCGAGGTGACGATCTTTCCCTCGCGGACGTAGACGGTCTTCTCCACGGTCGCGTTTCGGACCAGGAGTTTCCCGGTCTTCTGGCTGAAACTCAGCCACTGGAACAGGTGGCCGGGGGCCATGGTGCGGAGATGTCCGGAGACGCTCATGGGATTCTGCGGTCAACCGATCTGACCGGCCGCCGTGAAGTTAGCAGAAGTCGCGACGCGATTGAAGCAAATGCGTCGAAGGGCGAGCATATAATCCACCTTCGGCCGTACATCCACTTTCACGGCCACGGAGCACACCAATGAAACGATCCATCCCCTCCGATGTCGAGCAGGCTCCCCGCGTCACGACCTCCGGAATCGAGATCCCGGTCGTCTTCGAGCCGGAAGATCCCGGCAGGCGCGGATTCGATCCCGCGACGGATCTCGGCGAGCCCGGAGAATTTCCCTACACGCGCGGCCCGCAGCCGGACATGTACCGCGGCAAGCTGTGGACCATGCGGCAGTACGCCGGCTTTTCGACCGCCGCCGAGTCGAACCGCCGATACCGTTACCTGCTCGAAAAGGGGCAGACCGGACTCTCGGTCGCCTTCGACCTCCCCACCCAGATCGGAATGGACTCGGACGATCCACTCGCACGAGGCGAGGTCGGCAAGGTCGGCGTGGCCATCGACTCGCTCGAAGACATGGAGATCCTGCTCGACGGGATCCCGCTCGACAAAGTCTCGATCTCCATGACGATCAACGCTCCGGCCGCGATCCTTCTGGGCCTGGTCCTGGTCGTGGCCGAGCGGAGGGGAATCTCCTGGGAGAAGCTGAGTGGGACGGTCCAGAACGACATCCTCAAGGAGTACGCCGCTCGGGGAACGTACATCTTCCCGCCCCACCCGTCGTTGCGGCTTGTCACCGACGTGTTCGAGTTCTGCTCGCAGAAAGTCCCGCGGTGGAACACGATCTCGATCTCGGGCTACCACATCCGTGAAGCCGGATCGAGCGCGGTACAGGAGGTCGCGTTCACGATCGCCAACGGGCTGGAGTACGTCCGCCAGGCGGTCGAGCGGGGGCTCGAGGTCGATCGCTTCGCCCCGCGGCTCTCCTTCTTCTTCAATTCCCACAACAACTTTCTCGAGGAAATCGCCAAATTCCGAGCCGCCCGGAAGATGTGGTCGCGCCTCATGAGCGAGCGCTTCGGTGCGAAGGACCCCCGTTCGCTCGCGCTCCGGTTCCACGCGCAGACCGCCGGCTCGACCCTCACCGCCCAGCAACCCGAGAACAACGTGGTGCGCGTCGCCTACCAGGCGATGGCCGCGGTGCTGGGCGGCTGCCAGTCGCTTCATACCAACTCACGCGACGAGGCGCTCGCCCTGCCCACCGAGGAATCGGCGCGGATCGCCTTGCGTACCCAGCAGATCCTCGCGTTCGAGACGGGCGTCGTCGATTCGGCCGACCCGCTGGCCGGCTCTTACGCGGTCGAGTCCCTCACGCTGGAGATCGAGCAAAAGGCGCTCGAGCTTCTCGACCGGATCGACTCTTTCGGGGGCGCCCTGGCGGCCACCGAGAAAGGGTGGATCCAGAGCGAGATCGCGGAATCGGCATACCGGGCTCAGCGGGCCCTCGAGGAAGAATCGGCCGTCGTCGTCGGTGTCAACCGATACGTCGACTCCAAGGGCGTCCCGCTTCCGACCATGGTCATCGAGGAGGCGGTCGAGCGCGAACAGGTCGAGCGCGTGCAGGCCTGGCGGGAGCGCCGCGCATCGGATCCCGGCCGGAGCAGCCGGCACGCGTCCGCACTGGAGGACCTCCACGCCGCGGCGAAAGAGGATCGTAATTTGCTACCTCCCATCCTGGAGGCCATCCGGAGCGAAGCCACCGTCGGCGAGATCGTGAACACCCTTCGCCGTACGTTCGGCACGCATCGCGACCAGGGCTTCTGACTGGACGGATCCAGGGAGCCGATGAAAAAACGAATGGGCACCACACTCCGGCTCACTGTCGGCGTGATCTTTCTGGCACTCGGCGTCGTTGGATCGCTGCTCCCCGTGATGCAAGGATGGATCTTCTTCCTCCTGGCGGCGCTGATGTTCTTTCCGAATCATCCGAGAGCGGAAAAGGGACTCGCGAAGCTGGAAGGCCGCGCGCCGAAGCTGGTCGGATGGCTGCGGAGGGCCGGCTTCGGCCGTCCCGAGGTGGATCTGGCCAATCTCGACGTCGGCGCCTGGGTTCACGAGCACTCTCCTCTCCACCTTCACCTCCATCACCACCAGGGAGGCCGGCCCGAAGCCGATGGACGGCCGGATCCCGGCCCGGACGCTGACGCCCGATGAGCGAGCGCGCCGCGCCGCCGGCCGGGATGAACCCGAGGCCGGCCTCTCATCGAGCCACCCAGCCGCTATAATCGCCCGCAATGTCCACCCGCCTCGTTCTCGAAGATGGATCCGTGTTCGAAGGCGAACCGTTCGGTTCGCGAGAAGCCGCCATCGGAGAGGTCGTGTTCAACACCTCCATGACGGGTTACCAGGAGATTGCCACCGATCCCTCCTACAGGTTTCAGATCGTGGTGATGACCTATCCCCACCAGGGAAACTACGGGATCGAGAGCATCGCGGAGCAGAGTGAGACCCCGCAGGTCGCCGGTTTCGCGGTACGGGAGCTCACTCCGCCGGCCGCACATCCCGATGCTTCCCTCGGGCTCGAGGAGTACTTCGTCCGGCACGGAGTCCCGGCCATCCATGGAATCGACACCCGCGCGCTGACGCGGAAACTACGGATGCACGGCTCGATGATGGGAATGATCGTCAACGACGACCGTCCTGTCGATCAGGTGATCTCCGAGCTTCGAGCGGCGCCGAGCATGGCCGGGCTCGATCTCGTGCAGAGGGTCACGGTCGCCGAGCCGTACGAGCTCGCCGCCGAAGGAGACGTACGCCGGAGGATCGCAGTCTACGACTTCGGCGTGAAGCGGGACATTCTCAAGCGGCTTCAGCTCGAAGGGTGCGCGGTGAGCGTGTTTCCGGCGAAGACTCCCGCGCGCGAGATTCTCTCGCGGAACTTCGGGGGCGTTCTGCTCTCGAACGGCCCTGGAGACCCCGAGCCCGTGAGCTACGCTCAGCAGAACATCCGCGAGATGATCGGCCGCGTTCCACTTCTCGGGATCTGCCTCGGGCACCAGCTCCTCGGCCTGGCTCTCGGCGGGAAGACCTACAAGCTCAAGTTCGGCCATCACGGCGGGAATCATCCCGTCAAGGAGCTCGATTCCGGCCGCGTGGAGATCACCGCGCAGAACCACGGTTTCGCGGTGGACGGAGACACGCTGCCGAGCTCCGAGATCGAGTTCACCCACGTGAACCTCAACGACGGAACCATTGAAGGATTCCGGTCGAAGAAGGATCCGATCATCGCGGTCCAGTACCATCCGGAGGCGGCGCCCGGCCCCCATGACTCGTTTTACGTGTTTTCCGACTTTCTCCGGATGATCGACGAACAGCAGACGCGGCAACCGTGAATCTTCCTCTCGAGATCGCCTGGCGTTACCTCAGAAGGCCGACCGACAGGCTCGTGTCCGCGGTGGGGCTCGTTTCGGTGCTCGGTCTGGTCATCGGAGTCATGGCGCTGGTGATCTCGATGGCGCTGATGACCGGCTACCGCGAGGACCTTCAGGAGAAGCTGCTCGCAGGAAACGCCGAGATTTTCGTCTACGCCATCGACGGAACCATCGACGACACCCCCGCCCTCGCCATGAGGATCGAGCAAGTCGATGGCGTCGAGAACGCCTCGCCGGTCGTCTTCCAGCAGGCGCTGATCACTTCGGAGAACCACGCGACGGGCGAGCAGGTGATGCTCAAGGGGATCGATCCCGCTCGCGTGACCGAGTCGGAGATGCTCGCCCGCATCGGAGGTCCCGGCCGCTTCCTCGGCCCGGACGGAGTCGCGGGGGTGACCCTGGGGAAATGGCTGGCGCGAAAGCTCGGCGTCGAACCGGGATCGGCCGTGACGGTGACGGTTCCGACCGAGGAAGCGGGAACGTTCCTTCCCCGCTCGGAAACTTACTCGGTGACCCAGGTCTACGAGACGGGATTCTTCGAGTTCGACTCGCGCTGGATCTTCATGCCGGCCTCGACTGCCCAGGAGTTCCTCGCGACGGAGGGTCGCTCGAACCTGATCGAGGTGAAACTGGTCAATCCCTCCAGGATGGACGAGGTGATCGCTGCCATCCGGGAGCTCGTGGGAACGCGATACGCCGTCGCCGACTGGCGGGAAATGAACCGCCAGCTTTTCTCGCTCCTCAAGGTTCAGCAGCTCGTACTGTTCATCGTCATTGGATTGATCGTGTTCGTCTCGACCTTCAATATCGTATCGACCCTGATCATGACCGTGCACGAGAAGCGAAAAGAGATCGGCATCCTCATCTCGATGGGAGGCGACCGCGCCCTGGTGAGAAAAATATTCGTGTACTACGGGACGCTGGTCGGAGTCGTCGGGACGACGCTTGGCATCCTGCTCGGCGTCGTGACGAACTGGGTCATCACGCGCTACGAGCTGATCTCGTTCGGTCCGGAGATCGCCGAGGTCTACTTCGTCGACTCGATCCCGTTCGTGACGCGGTGGAGTGACGTCGGGCTGATCGCGCTTTTCGCCGTCGTCGTGTCATTCCTCGCAACTCTCATCCCCTCGGCCCGCGCAGCCAGGATCGCGCCGGCCGACGCCGTCCGCTACGAGTAGGGCCCCGTCAGAGCGCGAGGCCGAGTCCGATCGCGATCACGGCCGCCGCGCCCCAGGCGATCTCGGTGAAGCCAACAGCCCTCGCACTCGCCCGGCGGCGAAATGGCGAAAGACCGATGGCGCACCTCGCCAGCAGGATGGCGAGAACGATCGGAACCACGGCGGGCATCAGGCCGGCTCGGAACAGGGCGAACCCGAGGAGAGCGGCAGCCACATGGGCGAGAACCGGGATCCATCGCGAGGCCTCGGCTCCCCGTTCGATCAGCACTCTCGAGCGGACGTAGAGAATGGTCGGAAGCGCACGGCAGATCATTACCCCCCAGATCGCTGCGGCGACGATCCATCCCTCACCCGCCGCCAGAGCGATCATCGCCACCACTCCACTCATCGCTGTGGCGCCCGACAGCTCCGGCAGCAGTTGCCGGCTGTCGTTCTTCGCGTCGTACCACACCTGAACGAGGGCGAGCGGAGCCGCCAGAACCAGCGGCAGCATGATCGTCGCGCCGCTCGTGGCGAGCGCTCCAGCCATCAGCAGCGCGGAGAAGAGTCCGAACAGGAACGCAAGCGCAACGGCCGCGCGCGTGCGCGGATAGACCCGACCGCGCAGTTGATCGACCAGGGCCAGCTTCAGCGGCTGACGCACGAAGAAGGCCCCGACGGCAGCGAGCGCGATCAGAACCCCACCCACCGACGGAAAGGCGATGAGCCCGAGAACGATCGGCTCGAACACGATTCCCCATCCGCCGTGCTCCACGGGGAGCGCGATCCTCTTCAAGGAAACTCCCGGAGGAAAGATCGTGGTCACCAGATTGCGGACACGCGCGTGGGCAGAGTCAGGCCAGATCGTCATCGGCATCACCGGCCACCATCATCGGGGATTCCGCGAGGGTCGGCCATGACGGGGGTCATACGGGAGAGGGACTAGGGGCTGGGGGCTAGGGGCTAGGGAAGTGCAAAAGCAAAGAGACAGTCATGGTGGGCTGTTGCTGCTGCTTTTGCCTAGCCCCTAGCCCCTAGTCCCTAGCCCCTGCCTCAATTCAACTTGATCCTCGACTGAAAGCCCTCGTCGTACCCGTGAAAGTACTCGAGGGTGGTTTCGGGATGGCGCCAGCAGTAGTAGCCCGCGCCGCTGTCGAAGTCGACGAGCCAGAGCCCTTTGACCTCGACCCCCATGCCGATCACATCTTCGGCCCAGCGGGAGACGATCCTCTGGTACTCGGGGACCAGTTCCTGCGGAACGTCGAGCTCACCCTCGGCTGCGGAGTCCTCGCCCGCGAGCAGATCGTCGAGATTCTGGACGGCCTTCAGGGTCACATCCGCGACCTGCGGCAGCAGGGCGAGGGCTTGTTCGTAGGTGAAGATTCGCTTTCGTCGAGCCATGGCCGTTCCGTGGGCCATCTTACAACGCCTCATCCGGGAGATCAGGGCGAGTCGCTCCCCCGACCACGTGTCGCGGTCGCGCCCCCGGTATCCTCCGGTTTCGGCCGGGCGCCGGCTCGGACTTTCGCGACCCAGCTCTCGAACTCGCGTCGGATCTCGCTCGCATCGAGCTCGTTCCCCGAATTCCGAAGACGCGACTCCAGGCGGTCGACGTGTTCTCCGATCGTCTCGAGATTCTCCGCAAGGATCTCGTCCCCCTGCTGCTTCCACTGCGGGATCTCCGCCTCCCATTCCCGAAGCTTCGATTTCAGATCTTCGCCGCCGCCGATCCGCGCCGCTTCCTCACGAACCTTCGCGAGGAGCCCGCCTCCCTTCTCCTCCAGCCATCGGCTCACGCCGCTCTGGCGCGCGTAGAGGACGTCGCCCTCCCGCACCGGCCGGCCGAACGCCAGCATGGACCCGACCTGAACGACCGCATCCGGCCTCCGCCCGTCGATACGGAACCGGGAGTCGGTCCGGACCTGATCGCGGTGGTCCTTGCCGACGCGCAGACTGACGGCGTCTTTTCCTTGCAGCGGCGTGACCTCGGTCACCTCGCCGACGACCAGGGCGCCGGAGAGAACGAGGTTGCCCGGAACGAGCTCATCTGCCGAGTCGAAAATGACGGTGGCTTCAAGCTCGTCGCGCGTCTCGATCCACCTCACGCCGAACCAGATCGCCGCGGCCAGGGCAGCGAGGAAAACGATTGCCAGCAATGTCCGAAACAAGCGGGAACCCTCCAGAGCTCCCCCCAACCTCGGGATGGGAGGGGGAGAAGGTGAAAGATAGACGATCCGTCAGGCTTGTGCTAAAAGTTCGTCTTCATAAAGTCGCGAAAATGCTGGATAAAGGAGTTCACGGATGTCGGTTGAGGAACGAGTCAAATCGATCATTGTTGAGCAGCTCGGGGTGGACGCTGAAGAGGTCAATCCGGAAGCTTCATTCGTTGAGGATCTCGGGGCCGACTCGCTCGACACGGTCGAGCTGATCATGGCCTTCGAAGAGGAATTCGGGGTCGAGATCTCCGACGAGGAAGCTGAGAAGATCAAGCGCGTCAAAGACGCCGTCGAGTACATCGACAGCCACGCCAAAGCGCAGTAGTCCCGTCACGCCACAGATCGCCATGCCACCTCGAGCCGAGGATCGCCTCGGCTCAAGTTTTAACAGAGGATACCTTGGAAAACCGACGCGTCGTCATCACCGGAATCGGCCTGGTCACCCCCCTCGCGACCGGAACCAGAGAAACCTGGGACTCGCTGCTCGCGGGTCGGTCCGGCGTCGACGTGATTTCGAGGTTCGATGCGAGCGCGTTCGATTGCCGGATCGCCGGCGAAGTGCGCGACTTCAAGCCCGAAGACTGGATGGAGAAGAAAGAGGTCAAGAAGGCCGACACTTTCATCCAGTACGCGATCGCCGCTTCGCAGCTCGCTTGGGACGATGCGGGGCTGAGCCTGGACGACGTCGATTCCGAGCGTCTGGGCGTCATCATCGGCTCGGGGATCGGCGGCCTCCCTTCGATCGAAGAGACGCACAAGAAGTTGCTCGAGCGCGGGCCCGGCCGAATTTCGCCCTTCTTCATCCCGAGCCTGATCGTCAACCTCGCCGCGGGGCAGGTTTCGATTCGGTTCAAGGCCAAGGGGCCGAACTCGGCTCCCGCCACAGCATGCGCCACCGGCGCGCACGCCATCGGCGACTCCATGAAGATCATCCAGCGCGGAGACGCGGACCAGATGATCTGCGGGGGCGCGGAGGCCGTCGTTACCCCGCTCGCGGTCGGGGGGTTCGCGGCGATGAAGGCCCTCTCCACCAGGAACGACGAGCCCCAGCGTGCCTCGCGTCCGTGGGACGCCGACCGCGACGGGTTCGTCATGGGCGAGGGGGCGGGCATCGTGATTCTCGAGGAGCGGGAACATGCCCTCCGCCGCGGAGCGAGAATCTACTGCGAGCTCACCGGCTACGGCATGACCGCGGACGCCTATCACATCACATCTCCCTCCGAGGACGGGGACGGAATGTCGCGCGTGATGCGCCGGGCACTCGCGGACGCCGGAATCGACCCGAGCCAGATCGACTACATCAACGCCCACGGCACCTCGACTCCGGTCGGAGACCGGGCTGAGACGAATGCCGTCAGGACACTGTTCGGCGACCACGCCCGCAAGCTCGCGATCAGCTCGACCAAGTCGATGACCGGACACCTCCTCGGAGCGGCCGGAGGGGTTGAAGCCGCCATCACGGCTCTCGTCGTGAAGGAAGGGCGCATTCCACCCACCATCAACTACGAGAATCCCGACCCGGAGTGCGATCTCGATTACGTGCCGAATCAGGCGCGTACGATGAACGTGCGGCACGCCCTGTCGAACTCCTTCGGCTTCGGCGGCACCAACGCCACACTCGTCTTCTCGAAGGCCGAGTAAGCCCGCACGCGTCCTTCCCAGGGAAAGGGAAGTTCATCAGAAGGCCGCGCCACTGCGGACCGTGGAGTCGGGCAGGCCTCAGCGCGGCTCTTCACCCTCTCCGGGCTCGGGCTCACCGGCCGGCTCGCTGACCGCTGGTGGCCGGTCCTCCATGGCGGGCGGGGGCGTTTCTTCCTCCTCGACGGGAGGAGGGGCTGGCGGTGGCTCGGCGGGTGGCGGCGATGGTTCGCGGCTCGGAGGGGACGCCTTCGGCTGCGCGGGTGGAGGCGATGGTTCGCGGCTCGGAGGGGCCGTCTTCGGCTCCGCAGGTCGAGGCTGCGGCGTCTCGTCCGGAATCGGCGCCGGGAGCTGCCGCGGAGCGCGGGTGTCGGTCGGAGGCGAAGTCGTCGTCCCGCGGGTGGGGAAATTGCCCCCCCCGAGGACCGGCGCGGGCCGCTCGGGAGTGGTGGTCGGAGTCGACGGCTCCCACATGCCGGTCGGCGGCGGGGGATAAGCGGGATCGTAGTAAGGATCGGTCATCGGAAGGCCGTCGGGACCGAGAATCGGCATCCCCCAGGCATCCAGATACACCGGCTCAGGCGGGCGGTGGATGGGGCACTCCTGCATCGGCTGCGTCCCCACCTTGAAGGCTTCGCTGACGACCTGATTCCGTGGACAGAGCTCGGTCGCGCGTCCGCCGGTCGACGCGTCGACCTCTTCGAAGACGATCCCGCCCGGAACGCGGAACTCGGACCCGGCCTCCCCCGCGGTGATGCGGGTCATGTAGCGGGTCCAGAGAGGAACGGCCCCCTCGGAACCGGAGACCCCGACGGGGCTGTTGTCGTCGAATCCGATCCAGGCCAGGGCGAGAGTCTGCGGCGTGAAGCCGATGAACCACGAATCGCGCTTGTCGTTGGTTGTTCCGGTCTTTCCGGCTGCAGGCTTGCGGAAGCCC
>JBHEOL010000108.1:0-3868 GCA_046261635.1 Thermoanaerobaculia bacterium
CATGACGGACGCCGACGTGGATGGATCTCACATCCGCACGCTGATCCTGACGTTCTTCTTCCAGCACATGCGCGAGGTCATCCAGGCGGGGCATCTGTTCATCGCCCAGCCGCCGCTGTTCCGCGTCGCGCAGGGGAAGAAAGACCACTACATCAAGGACGAGGGAGACCTCTCCCGTTTCCTGATGGAGCGCGTCGCCGAGAACGTCAGCGTGACGCCGGCCGACGGCGTCACGCTCACCGGAGCGCCGCTCATCGAGATGCTCGAGATGATGGAGGAGTACCGCTCGCACGTGCGAAAGCTCGAAGCCCGCGGCATTCCAGTCACGGCCCTCGAGGTGATCTTCAACGCGAAGGTGACCGACAAGGCGGCGCTCACCGATGAAGTGAAGATGAAGTCGCTCGAGAAGGCGATCCGCGACGCCGGTTTCGATGCCGTCGAGCTGCAACGCGACGAGGAGTCCGGCGTCGCCTCGCTGGCGTTCGAGGCCGCGCGTAACGGCTCGCGCCGCAGCCTCATGGTCGATGCGGACTTCCTCACCCAGTACGAGTTCCGCCAGGCGGCGGTCTCATGGGCGAAGGTCGTCGGATTCGGGAGGGCGCCGTACGCGCTTCGTCACACCAGCGAGAAGGCGGTCGCAGCCGCGGTCCCCGACCAGATTCTTCCCGCGGTCGACGAGCTCCTTCAGACGATCTACGACCTCGCGAAGAAGGGTCTTTCGATCTCGCGCTACAAAGGCCTCGGGGAGATGAATCCCGAGCAGCTCTGGGACACGACGATGAACCCGGAAACCCGGCAGCTCCTCCAGGTCAAGATCGAGGACGTCATCGAAGCCGACCAGATGTTCACAATTCTCATGGGTGATGAAGTCGAGCCCCGGCGCGAGTTCATCCAGAACAACGCACTCAACGTCAAGAATCTGGATATTTAGAGGCGAGGGGCCAGGGACTAGGGGCTAGGGGCTAGGGAAGGTGGTCGCTTCGCGACGCTGTTCTTTGGTCTTTGCTCCCGATCGCTGGTCTACCGACTCTTCAAAAAACTGATGTATGACAGAAGCAGGGGCTGTGGACCAGGGATAAGGGACTAGGGAATGTGGTCGCCTGCGGCGACGCCATTGTCCGGTCCCTCACTCCCTAGCCCCTAGCCCCTAGCCCCTTCTACTTATGTCCGACTACATTCTGTCCAACGACCGCCGAACCCCGATCAACATCGAAGACGAGATGCGGAAGTCGTATCTCGACTACGCGATGTCGGTGATCATCGGCCGCGCCCTTCCCGACGTCCGCGACGGCCTCAAGCCGGTGCATCGCCGCATCCTGTACGGCATGTACGAGCAGGGAAATACAGCCGGGAAGGCCTACAAGAAGTCGGCGCGCATCGTCGGCGACGTCATGGGTAAGTTCCACCCGCACGGCGACAGCGCGATCTACGACTCGATCGTCCGGATGGCGCAGGACTTCTCCATGCGGTATCGCCTGGTCGACGGGCAGGGAAACTTCGGCTCGATCGACGGCGACAACGCCGCGGCGATGCGTTACACCGAGGTCCGCCTCACGCGTCTCGCCGAGGAGCTGCTGCGCGACGACATCGACAAGGAAACGGTCGACTGGGTTCCGAACTACGACGGCTCGCTCGTCGAGCCATCCGTTCTCCCGGCCAAGTACCCCAACCTCCTCGTCAACGGCTCCTCGGGGATCGCCGTCGGCATGGCGACCAACATTCCGCCGCACAACCTCTCGGAGGTCATCGACGCCTGCCTCATGACGATCGAGAATCCGAACGCGGGCGTTCTCGACCTGATGCGCGTGATGCCCGGCCCGGACTTCCCGACCGCCGGCTTCATCCACGGGCTCGACGGCATCCGCCAGGCCTACGAGACCGGCCGGGGCATCATCCAGCTCCGGGCACGCGTCGAGATCGAGGAGAACAAGCGGCACCCCGAGCGCCAGGCGATCGTCATCACCGAGATCCCCTGCATGACGAACAAGGCGCGGTTGATCGAGAAGATCGCCGATCTGGTGCGGGAGAAGCGCGTCGACGGGATTTCCGACATCCGGGACGAATCCGACCGCGAGGGGATGCGCATCGTCGTCGAGCTCAAGCGCGGCGAGGTTCCCGAGGTCGTCCTCAACCACCTCTACAAGAACACCCAGATGCAGACGACGTTCGGGATCATCTTCCTGGCGATCGTCGACAACCAGCCGCAGGTCCTGACCCTCCCGCAGCTGCTGCGCCATTTCATCGACCACCGGAAGGAGATCGTCATCCGCAGGACGCGGTTCGATCTCCGGAAGGCGGAGGAGCGGGCCCACATCCTCGAGGGGCTGGTCAAGGCGCTCGACATCCTCGACCAGATCATCTCCCTCATCCGCGGGAGCGCGAATCCGGACGAGGCGAAGGCGGGCCTGATCGAGCAGTTCGCCTTCTCGGCGGTCCAGGCGCAGGCGATTCTCGACATGCGCCTCCAGCGCCTCACCTCGCTCGAGCGCGACAAGATCACGAACGAGTACGAGGAAGTCGTCGCCCTCATCCGGCGGCTGAAGGAGATCCTCGCCTCGGATGCGCTCGTGCTGGAGATCGTCTCGAACGAGCTCCGCGAGGTGAAGGAGGCCTGGGGCGACGCGCGCCGCACCGAGATCATCCCGGAAGCGAACGAGATCACCCTCGAGGACATGATCGCCGAGGAAGACATGGTGATCACCGTCTCGCGGGGCGGCTACGTCAAGCGCTCCTCCCTCTCCCTCTACCGCGCCCAGCGGCGCGGCGGAAAGGGGAGGATCGGGATGGCGACGAAGGAAGAGGACATCGTCGAGCACCTCTTCGTCGCGTCGACCCACTCGTACATGCTCGTGTTCACCGATCGCGGCCGGATGTACTGGCTCAAGGTCCACGCGCTCCCCGAGGTCGGTCCGAACGCGCGAGGCAAGGCGTTCGTGAACCTGATCAACATGATGCCGGGCGAGAGCGTCCGGGCGCTGCTGACCACCAAGACCTTCACCGAGGCGCGGTACGTGGTGATGATCACCCGCTCCGGCCGGATCAAGAAGACCGAGCTCTCCGCGTTCTCGAACGTGCGGGCCGCGGGGATCATCGCGATCGACATCAACGAGGGCGACGATCTCCACGCCGTGCGGTTCAGCGACGGATCGTCCCAGGTCTTCATCGGAACGCACGACGGGAAGGCGATCCGCTTCCCCGAGTCCGACGTCCGCCCGATGGGTCGTACCGCCGCGGGCGTCCGTGGCATCAGCCTCCGCCCGGGCGATTACGTCGTCGAGCTCGACGTCCTCCCCTCGGAAGAGGGAGAAATTCTCACCATCACCGAGAAGGGCTACGGCAAGCGCACCGCGATCCCGACCTACCGCCTCCAGGGGCGCGGCGGCTCGGGCGTGATCAACATCCGAACGACCGAGAAAAACGGCAAGGTCGTCGGGTTGATGCATGTGTCGGGGGACGACGAGGTACTCGTCATCACCGAGCAGGGGAAACTGATCCGCTGCGCGACCGACGCGATTCGGGAGACCGGACGGGCGGCGCAGGGCGTACGCGTGATCGACATCGACGGCGAGGACATGGTCGTCGCGGCGGTCAAGATCAACGAAAAGGCAGTCGAAGAAGCGGTGGGCGCGGACGAGCCGGTCGAATCCGGCGAACCGAATTCCGTCGCCACGGAAACGGACGACGAAACGGTCCACTGAGCCTCTTCAAGCCCTCCGGCGAGGCCTTTCGGGGCCTCGCTGAGGCCGCGCCCGGCCCCTCCGGCGCTGTCGAATTGCCGCGACACTCGACAAGAGCCCGCGAAACCTCGCCCTTCCCCTCGGAAATCGTCGGTTTGCACGGTTCTCCCGAACCCGCAGCGACACGGCTG
>JBHEOL010000109.1:0-4696 GCA_046261635.1 Thermoanaerobaculia bacterium
ACGGCGTCCGGCCTCGATGCCGGGAGTCGTCTCGGCGAGCTGGATCTCACCGCCCGTCGCAGCGGAGGGGAACCTGTGAAGCTCCTCGAGACGGCGGGAAAGCAGGGCGCGGAGCGGTTCGCGCAGGGCGTCGATCTCCGCGGGATCGCGCCCGGGAGCTCCCCGCGAGGCGACGACCTGCTCGAACGATTCGAGCACGATCCGTGCGGCGAACGGATACCGCTCGGCGACGAACGCTCCGAAGCGCTCGATCAGCGTCGTCGGACGGATCATCGGAATCATCGTCATGAGAGGGCTGATGGTAGCAAAGTGAGGTCCGTACCGCGCACGTCATCCTGAGACGGCGCGCCAGGAACGAGCTTGCTCATCCCGGAACCCGCGCGCCGACGAAGGATCTCCGAATGCGAGGATCGCGTTGGCAGGTGCGGGGGAAGCGGGCAGGTGGCAGGATCCTTCAACTTTGAGTTCCTTCGGTCGCGCCCACGGTTTTCGCGGAGCGCATGTTGTTCGCGGCGCTCCCTCAGAGGCTGTGAAAGGATGACGGAGGCGGAATTCCATTCCGTCTCAAACTCTTGTGGGTTCTTGATCGAAAATTTTACAGCGTTCTCATCAGTAGATCGCAAGGAGGTCAGATGCAGCAGGCAAAACGCGGCGACACGGTCCAGGTTCACTACAAAGGAAGACTCGAGGACGGAACGGAATTCGACTCGTCCGAGGGACGTGAGCCGCTGCAGTTCCAGCTCGGATCGGGACAGGTCGTCCCGGGATTCGAGGCGGCAGTCGACGGCATGAGCGAAGGCGAGAAGAAGACGGCGAAGATCGTGGCCGACGAAGCGTACGGCGATCGGCGTGAGGACCTGATGTTCCAGGTCCCGAAAAGCCAGCTTCCTCCGGGAGCCGAGGTCGAGGTGGGCGACATGCTTCAGGTCGGCCTGAACAACGGCGAGACGGTCCCGGTTCAGGTTGCCGCACTCGACGATGAGAATCTCACTCTCGACGCCAACCATCCCCTCGCGGGGAAGGATCTCACGTTCGATCTCGAGCTCGTGAAGATCGGCTGATCGCACCCGGCCGCCCGGTGATGGGACTCTCGTCCTTCCCGCGGCAATCGCCTGAACTCGAAACAGAAAGGGCCGCCATCGTGGCGGCCTTTTCTCGTCTTCCTTCTGCGCCGGGAGAGCGGGTTACATCTTGTCGACGATGGTGCGCGCGAATGCAATGGCTGGAGCGCGAAGATCCCGCGCGGGTCCCATGCTCGAGATATTCGCGATCAGATAGCGATCTCCCTTCTTCACCGCGATCGTCGAACCGCTCCAGACCGCGATGTTTCCGAGATCGCTGATCGTCGGCATTCCGACCGATTCGGCCTCCCAGGCGTTCACGTCGTCGGTGACCTTGAAGTCGACGCTGATCCCCGTCTCTCCCTCGGCTGGATCGATGATGCAGTTGGAGCTGCCGTCATCCGTCGCGCTGCGATAACGGGACGGCTGACCGAGCGCTTCGGTCGCCTCAGCTTCGGTGATCCAGGAGCAGGGAGGCACCCTGTCCTCATCGATCACGGTGGCAGTTTCCGCTGCGGTCCCGGTCGTCACCGGCTCTTCAGCGGTGCATCCGAACGCGAGAATGGCCATCAGCAGCAGCCCGAGATTCTTCGAAATGGAACACTTCATGGAACCCTCCTTCAATGTGTGTGTCGAACAATCCGGCATCGTACCGGAGGTTCACGAGCGCACTCGCTCGTAAACGACGAACGCGAACGGCCAGCGGTTCTTCTCGTCCGGCTCGTGCTCTTCGCGCGAGATCTCGCGCCACTCATTCGGATCGAATTCCGGAAAACACGTGTCGCCATCGAACTCCGCGTCGATCCATGTCAGGATCATCCGGTCGGCGATCGGAAGCGAGGAGCGGAAGATCTCCTCCCCTCCTCCTATGAATATCTCGGTGTCGAGTTCCCGCCCCATGTCGATTGCCTCGCCGAGCGAACGCGCGACGACAGCCCCCTCCGGCGCGTAGTCCTTCCGCCGCGTGATGACGATGTTCGTCCGGTTCGGCAGCGCGCCACCCAGCGACTCGAAGGTCTTGCGCCCCATGACGAGCGGATGCCCCGTGGTCGTCCGCTTGAAGAATTGGAAATCGGCCGGTAGTCGCCACGGTAGATCGCCGTCTTTCCCGATGACGCGGTTGCGGCTCACCGCCGCGATGAGAGTGAGAGTCATACGGCGATGGGCGCCTTGATCGCGGGATGCGGATCGTAGCCGTCGACGGCGATGTCCCCGAATCCGAAATCGAAAATCGAGGAGACGGCCGGATTCAGCGTGAGAGTCGGAAGTGGTCGCGGATCACGGGTGAGCTGTTCGCGCGCCTGCTCGATGTGATTGAGGTAGAGATGGACGTCGCCGAAGGTGTGGACGAACGAGCCGGGGCGGAGCCCGGTCACCTGAGCGACCATCAACGTCAGCAGCGCGTAGGAGGCGATGTTGAACGGCACGCCGAGAAAGACGTCGGCGCTCCGCTGGTAGAGCTGACAGGAGAGCTTCCCGTCGGCCACGTAGAACTGGAAGAGGGCGTGGCACGGCATGAGCGCCATCCGGTCGAGATCGGCGACGTTCCAGGCAGAGACGATGAGGCGCCGGGAGTCGGGATTCGACCGGATCTGCTCGATCACCTGCGAGATCTGGTCGATGTGCCGCCCGTCGGGCGCCGGCCAAGACCGCCACTGGTAGCCGTAGACGGGCCCGAGGTCGCCGTTCGCGTCGGCCCACTCGTCCCAGATCGTGACCTTGTTCTCCTGCAGCCAGCGGACGTTCGTTTCGCCGCGGAGGAACCAGAGGAGCTCGTAAAAGATCGATCGCGTGTGGAGTTTTTTCGTCGTCAGCAGCGGAAAGCCGCGCTCGAGATCGAAGCGCATCTGCCGCCCGAACACGCTGAGCGTCCCGGTGCCGGTTCGGTCCGACTTCTTCGTGCCGCTGTCGAGAATGTCGCGCAGCAGATCGAGGTAGGGCTGCATGGGTGCCATTCTACAGGGGGGACGGATAGGACCTATAGGACCGATAGGACGAATCGGACCAATAGGACCCGTGTGGCCGCGATCTGGTTTCATCAACCGCGACCGGGAGATCCGCGATCAAAAGACCACGGCTGATGAAACCAAGCCTTGGCCACTCGCCACTACCTGAGCACGGGCACCAGTTCCAGGGTCGCGGCGTCGATCTTCCGAAGCCCGTCGTCGGTCTCGACCAGCGAAAGCGACGGCGAGCCCGGCTCACCGTATTTGTACCCCGGCCGGAGAACGGGGCGCGTTGCCTTCCAGCTCGCCACGCTCTGTCCGGTCGCCACCTCGACCACATGCGTCTCGTCGGAGGCCTGCAGTTCGAACCGCGGGGCTCCTTCTTCCTTGCTCCAGACTAGCAACAGTCCCGGCGCGAGCTCGCCGATCAGGGTCGGCTCGCTCAGGTCGACGGGACGCTCGGCCTCATCCGTCGTCTTCAGCACTCCACGGCTCTCGTCCAGAAAGGCCCACCGGCCATCAGACAGCGGCACCGGGCGCTTGCCGCTCATCTCGAGAGTGACCTGACCCGAGGTGACGTCGACCACCTGCCAACGACTTTCGCCGACGGGCGGGCGGACGAGAGCGCGGCCGTTGCTCAAAGGAAGGGCGATGTTGCCGGCGAAGTGGCTCAACTCCTCGATGGTGCCTCGCGACGGATCATACCGACGAACGCGGTACCCCTTATGGATCATCGAGGATCCACCCTCCTCCTCGACCTCGACGCCATCCTGGACGAGGAGCGTTCCGGAGGCCTCGAACCGCGCGACGACCCTCGGCCCGTCAGCCGGGATCGCAGCGACTTTCCTCCCGGTCAGATCGAAAACTTCCATGACTCGATCGTTTCGGATCGCGATCGCCGACCGTCATCTCGCGCTCGACATCCTCTTCTTCCGCCACGAAGCCGACCCGTTCGAGGAGCCGTGCGCGCCCGCGCCAGACGTCCTCGCCGAAAAGAAGGCAGCTTCCTTCCGCGGGGCGCTGAATTGGAAATCCGAGGAGAGGCCTCGTGCCGATAGGACGGATAGGACGGATAGGACGGAGGCGACGGAGGGGACCTATTCGTCCTATAGGTCCTGTTCGCCCTATCCGTCCTATTCGTCCTATCGCGCCTCCAATCGGGAGAATTCGCGAAGCTCAGGCTTTCAACGAGCGCCGGTCGAAAACCCTGAATCCTTCCTTCTTCGCGGCGGCGGCGAGACGGTCATCGAGAGTCACGAGCTCGAGCGTGGTGGGGCGGCTCTCGGAGGCGACGAACGCCGCGGCGAGCTGCAGGGCGTCGGCGGCTCGAAGGTCGTGGACCCGCAGGAATCTCCGCGCGCTCTCGCGAACGAGCGCACCGGCTTCGACCTCGCTCCACGATTTTGCGAGCTCGTCGAGCCGCTCGAAGGCTTCCGCCGCATGCTCGGGCCGGAGAGCTCCTTCCCGTTCGCGGCGGCTGAGCGCCGAGGCGCACTCGACCGGCGAGCCCCACCAGACGAGCAGGGAGCCGTCCTCTCGAAGCACCGACACGAGCTCGTCGGTCCACGGCTCGCGGGTCAGAAGGGGGACGACCGCCGAGCTGTCCCAGAACTTCACCGCCCCGACTCCCGCTCCTCGAGAAGCGCGTCCAGCACGCTGCGACCGCCCCGCCCGACCGGCGGTGGCTCC
>JBHEOL010000131.1:0-4421 GCA_046261635.1 Thermoanaerobaculia bacterium
GCAACGACAAACCACCCGTTATCTTGAGGGAGTACCGCGGGAAATGCGGTCGGATCGGTGGTCGAGACCAAGGACGTCTAGCTGGCAGGAGCCCTGACTCTCGACTTTGTTCTTGCCTTTACTTCTGCCTTCTGCCTTCTGACTTTTCTTCTGGCTTCTGGCTTGGTTCGGGGAGCCCCTTCGCGAAAAAGAGGCTCCCCGGAAACACATCGGTACGCCGACAATGGGTTATAAGGATTATGGTTGCCGTTGCTCTTCCTAGCCCCCGGCCCCTAGTCCCTAGCCCCTGCCTCTCAGGCCTGAATCAGGCTGCGCAGCATCCACGCTGCTTTTTCGTGTACCTGCATTCTCTGGGTCAGAAGGTCGGCGGTCGGTTGATCGTTCGCCTTCTCGACGATCGGGAAGATCTCCCGCGCCGTACGCGCCACCGTCTCCTGCCCCGTGAGCAGCCGGCGGATCATCTCGTCGGCGTTCGGCTCGCCCTTCTCTTCCTTCACGGTGGCGAGAGCTCCGAACTCGTGATAGCTACCGGGCGCGCGGAAGCCGAGAGCGCGGATGCGCTCGGCGATCAGATCCACGGCGAGAGCAAGCTCGTTGTACTGCGTCTCGAACATCAGGTGCAGAGTCTGGAACATGGGACCCGTCACGTTCCAGTGGTAGTTGTGGGTCTTGAGATAGAGCGTGTAGCTGTCTGCGAGCAGGCGTGAAAGACCGTTGGCGATCTCTCTGCGCTCTTTCTCGGACATGCCGATGTCGATCGCGAGCTTGTCGGCGGATTCCGCCGGTGTCTTCTTGGATGTTTTTGCCATCGTTTATCTCCCTTTCGATCGTCGGAGCTCGGCGCCCGACCCTCCGAGGGTTTCATCGAACGCCCGGAACCTCGGTGCGCAGCGGCACCCGGCGATGTGCGCGCGGGGCGCGAACCCAACATATCTCAAAACGGCGAGCGATGCGGTCGACTTTCGCTGATTCGTCCAGCTCGGGCGGTTTCATTCACCCCGGCCGGCGGCCCTCGCCCAGATCGCCATCGAGATCGATCCGGCGACCCACCATGCTCCGACCGCGATCGACAGCAGCTTGTACCAGAGCGGAATCATCGCCTCGGTGACGTTGCCGGTCCCGCTGGTCGCCGCGAGCCATGCGCTGTAGGCGAGCGTGAAGAAGAAGAAGGCGACGAAGCTGAGCGGGAGATTCGCCGGGAGCCGCCTCCGTCTCAACCGGACGCCCAGATCGATCGAAGCGAGCATCCACCCGATGTCGAAGGCGATCATCCAGTCGCGGATCTCGAATGGCGGCGCGGGATTCCCGAGCCATCCGGCGTTGTAGTAAATCTGAACTCCTCCGAGCACGGCGGTGATCGCGGCGAAGAGCTGAAGGGAGATGTGCATATCGCGAAAAGGTAGGGGCTAGGGGCTAGAGAAGCAGGGGCTAGGGGCTAGGGAAAGGCAACCCCAACGTCGCGACCAATATTGGAGCCGATCCTGATTTTGGCAATACACCGGGGTGACGACTCTTCAAGGCGAATTTGTTCTTGCTTTTCCTAGCCCCTAGCCCCTAGCCCCTAGTCCCTAGCCCCTGCTTCTATCCCTAGTCCCTAGTCCCTCAGCAGCCTTCGCCCACGGCGAACATGTCGCACCACGACTCGGAGAACTCCTCGGCTGCCAGGGTGTCGAGCAGGCAGTGCGCGTCGTGGAGGTCCGCGGTGCATGCGTCGTGGCACTGCGTCCTGGCTCCGCGCAGGTGAACTCTGCACTCGTCGGGGCTCACGTTAGCGCAGAGCTGGGCATTCGAAAAGTGCCCGAAGCAGCGCCGGCACTGCCAATCCTCCGCATCGGCGTGAATCCACCTGGTTCCGCCGGACGAGTCCTCGTTCTCGAGACAGTCGGAAACGAGTTGCGCCACCATCTCGCTCGAGGGGCCTGAAACCACCGCGTACGGCTCGAGCCTGAAAAGACGGGGGAAGACGTCCGGGCCCGCATCTCCTTCGACGAGCAGGATCGTTTTCCGGAGTTGAGGGGCGTGGCCGGCCGCGAGCAACTCGGCAAACGCGGAGGTCATCTGATTGCTGCCGAGGCGGGCGACGATCGCTGCGTAGGGCTGCAAGTCGAGCCGCCCGAGGGCCTGGCGGAAGTTCAGCGCCTTCTCACTGGCGAAGCCGAGGCGGGCCAGATCACGGCCGACGGCGATCCGTGAGCTCAACCGCGGTTCGATGACGAGCACACTGCGATGTCGCAATCCGTTTCTCCCGTCCGGCGCGCCATCCGCAGGCAGACGCTGTACGAATTGATGATATTCGCAACGTCATGAATCCGACAGTCATCGAAAGATAGGTGCTTCAGTGGGGCGGCGGGTATCCAACCTGCGCAGGTTCGGGGTTCATTCGGCGGGGCGTACCGGGGAGCCGAGACCGAGCGTCGCCAGAAATCGCCGCACGCGCTCGATCGCCTGCCGCGATCCATAGCCGCCCTGGAGCGTCTGGTACAGATACGAAAGCGCAGTCGTGGCACGGTGATCGAGATCGATTGCGCGGAAGTTCTCGAGCGCTGCGCGAATCGCGCGCTCCGCCTGCTCGATCTCCCCCTGCGCCAGGAGCGCCTCAGTGAGGTCCAGCCGGCACAACCCCGCCTGCTCCAGCAACTCCGCGTCCTCGAAATCGTCGGCGAGGCTCCGAAGCTCCGAGATCGCGACGATGAACTGATCGCTGCGAAGCAGAAGCTGGGCCCTTCCCCACGCGCTCGATCGAAGCTCATCCGGCATATCCAGCCGCGAGAAGATTGCCGCCGCCTTCGCGAAATTCTGCTCGGCCGCCTCGAGATCCTGGGACCCTACGCAGGCGAGAGCCAGCTCGTGATGGAGCCGTCCCAGGATCGGCAGGTCGTTCGCTCTCTCCAACCGTTGGATTTCCCCTTCGAAGATCCGGCGGGCGTCGCGATGATCGCCGCGTCCGAGAGCGCTCTTCCCGCGGGCGAACCCCTCCGTTTCTGCGCTCCCTCGAGTCCGGGCCTCGTTCAGCAGTTCTTGCTGGCGGGCTGCGCAGCCCGGGCATTCGGAGACGTGACGCGCCCCGGCACTATCGGCCTCTGCGGCGAATCGAAGGAGCTCCTCGTCGGTGGGGTGCTCGGTCATGGGCCGACGGAGACGCCGGCTCGGCGGTCCGGCTTTCGCGCTCGGTTTCTCACCAGAGACGCGACCGCAGGGCCTCGTCCGATGGCCGGTTCTGCCGGGGGTTGCGCTCCGATCCCGAGCGAGATCGCAATCGACAGACGCCGGGGGGGATGGATCGAAGGGCTCGGCGGCGCTGCGGAAAAAGCCACGAGCGGGCCGTGAGCCAGCTCGGATTCACGGGTTCGAGCGACCGCCCGGTCTCGGGACGGAATGATCGGTGTTGCCTTCATGGAGCCTTCGGGGGAGTGCCAAGCCAGTTCACGGCGGAGAATAGCACGACGGAATCCCGTCTTCGTCCATGGGCGCAGGCGAGAGCTTCTCCTCCCGGTGGCGTGATTGATGGGTCCGCAACGCCTGCCTCCCGTCACGACTGCAGGAAAGCGGGCGTATCTTCTTCGGCGAGAGGGACTTGCTCAGGCATTGCCCGGATGGCGGACTTCCCGGGGTGGGTGGCGCCAGCCCCGCGGGGGGGCTGCGGATCGGGCGATTCCGAGGGCGGGCAGGCGTTCGTTTTCGCTACAATTCGTTTCACCGAATCGTTTCGCAGAAACTTCCCCTGCGGAGAAACGGGGGCTCGGGCCGGCGTCACACGAGGATGTGACGGTCGAACGGTGGGGCGGATATCGAGGCTGGTGGCCGCAAAGTCCCGCCTCGGGTCGTGAGTTCGGACGAGTGGGAAGGGGATCGGAAGGGATCATGCCCACGTCCGCACACTCGAAATGCAACATCCGTCACATTCGCCTGAGACGGAGACTACAGGTTGGAGAGAGGCGGGGTTGGTAGCGTTAGCCAGTCGTGCAATGGAGGGATAGCACAATGTCATACGTTCATCGAGGCTTCCTGGTGGTACTGGCAGCCGTAACGCTTTCTTTCGCCCCGAGTCTGATCTCGGATGGTTTTGCCGAGGGGCGGGCGCGAGCGGTACGGGGCGGTGCGGCCACAATCGCGGCGGAGACGCCGACCACACCGACGACGGCGAGTTTCACCGTCAATCAAATGGAGTATTACCTCAGCGACGATACCATCGCGTTCGTCCGTCCCGGACTGAAGATCAAGGTCAACTCGATCACGATCCCGGCCGATCGGAAGCCCGTGGTGGACATCACGGTCACTGACAATTTCAACAACCCGCTCGACCGCCTCGGCATGTCGACCCCGGGAGCGGTCTCGATCAGTTTCATTCTCGCCAAGTGGGAGCATGAGCTCGGATACTTCACCTCGTACACCACGCGGACCCAGACCGTCCCGGCCGGCTA
>JBHEOL010000140.1:0-5435 GCA_046261635.1 Thermoanaerobaculia bacterium
AGTCGTCCCGAAGCAGGGCCATCAACCGCTCCACCTCCGCATCTCTCTCTCCGACGATCCTTCGGAATTCCGCCTTTCCGCGATCGACCTTCGGCCACGGATCGCCCAGCAGTCCGTTGCTCACCGCCCAGATCCCCGCGCCGAGAGGATCGGGAACGTTGCGCCGGTTGGACAGATGCGCCAGCTCCCGAAGATCGGAGACGAAGAGGCTGAACCCTCCCCATTCGTCCGCGCGCGTCGCGAGGTCCTCGAGCCAGGTCATCGGCCGCCCACCGGTCTGGAGATACGAGGCGACCAGCCGTCCCCGGCTCGGCGCATGCGGCGCGGCAGACGACGGCTCCCGGAAGTTCGTCAGCGCCGCGAAACGGCCGTCGGCCTGGATGCCCATCCACGTTCCTCCACCGCGAAGATCGCGGCCTGCGAGGATCCCGCTCCCGTCCTTCCACCAGTGGACAGCCTCGGTCGGCCGCTCGCGGAACTCGTCGCGGTTCGCCGCGACGATGAGGCGGTAATCGGGATGACTCCGGAAAGCCACGAAGATGATGCACATCTGCCGCGCGGCTCCCTCAGTCGTAGATGAGATACGCCGCGCGCCGCGCGAGAAACTCCGCCCGCGAGGAGTCCCACAGACGCACGATCGCCTCGATCGACTCGCCGTCCTGAATCGAGCGTATCGTCGGCGGATGGCGCAGGAGATCGTCGACCTTCTCCACCCCCAGCTCCCCCGGATAAAGCCGGTGGAGGGTCGCGGCGAGCAGCACGCCGAGCTCCAGCGCGTTCAGCGCTTCCCGGTCAGTGACCTCGATCGCGACTCCGTCCGACTCTTCCCCGGCATGGAGACTCGAAACGGGGGTCATCGTTCGCTGGACGAAACGCACCCCAGGCAGCCGGGCCGATTCCAGTTCCCGGACGAGCTGCGCCCCGTCGATCCACGGGGCGCCCACCCAGCGGAACGGAAGCGGCGTGCCGCGGCCGACCGAGACCGTCGTCCTTTCGAGGAGGCAGACCCCCGGGTAGAGGAGCGCCGAATCGAGCGTCGGGATTGCGGGTGAGGTCGGGAACCACGGCAGACCGGTCTGGTCGAACCAGCGGGAGCGTTCCCACGAGCGGATTGGAACCACCTCGAGCTCGACTCCGATTTTCTTTTCCTCGTTGAACATGCGCGCGAGCTCGCCCACGGTCATTCCGTGCCGGACGGCGATCGGATGAACCGCCGTGAAGCTCTCCTCGGAAAGGGTGGCCGGGCCCTCGACCTTCGCTCCGGTGATCGGATTGACGCGGTCGAGCACGACGAAGCGGACGCCGGCACTGGCCGCGGCCTCCATCGCGAGCTCCATCGTGGAGATGTACGTATAGAAGCGCGCTCCGATGTCCTGAATGTCGAACACGAGCGCGTCGAGACCCTCGAGCTGTGCTGCCGAGGGCGCCCTCCTCTCGCCGTAAAGGCTGTAGATGGGAAGTCCGCTCCGCGCGTCGCGCCCGTCTCCGACCTTCTCGTCGCGGTCTCCGCGGATTCCATGCTCGGGGCTGAACAGCCCCACCAGCTCGACGTTGACCGCGCCTCGGAGAAGGTCGATGGTGGCGTTTCCCCACCGGTCGCGCCCGGTGTTGTTCGTGATCAGGCCGACCCTCATGCCGTCGAGTGCCTCGTATCCGGAGTCGGTGAGCACGTCGATTCCGTTCGCCGTCGAGCCGCCGACGCTTCCATGAATCGTGCGAGGCTCTCCACGCTCGTACCCTGCCGCGCGGGAGGCAAGCTCCCCGATCTCCCGCTGGAGGGCGACCACGCTTCCCCGTCCCCGGGGATGGACCCGATTCGACATGAAGATGTAGAACGAGTCGCTCGCCGGATCGATCCAGATGAATGGCCCGGTCCAGCCGGTGTGTCCGATCGAGCCGAATGGGAAGTTCCCGCGCGGCCTCGAAAACGTCGTCTCCATGTCCCATCCGAGCGAGCGGAGCGGGGTCACTCCCTCGGGCGAGCCGACCGAGGTCATCCGCTCGACCGTCGCGGGCGAGAAGATCCGCACACCGTCCCGCATCCCGTTGCCGAGGATCATCTCCGCGTAGCGGCGCAGATCGTCGACGGTGGAAAAGAGCCCCGCGTGACCTGCGACTCCACCCATCCGGCGCGAGGTGGGATCGTGAACGACTCCGCGCAGCATTCCCTCCTCCACCTGCTCGGTCGGTGCGATTCGATCGCGCAGGCGGGGATCGGGCCGGAAATCCGTGTCGGTCATCCCGAGCGGCGCGTAGATCTCGTTGCGGACGAACCGGTCGAGCGGCATGCCGGAGACGCGGCCGACCACCTCGGCGAGCAGAATGAATCCGATGTCGCTGTAGCGGAAGACGAGGCCGGGGCGATGCACCAGCGGCTCGGAAGCCGCGCGACGGATTCCTTCCTCGTAGCCCGACCAGGGCTCCTCGAGCGAGAGGCTGGGTGGCAGCCCCGAGGTGTGGGTCAGCAGATGCCGGATCGTCACCTCGCCGTCGCTCATCTCCGGGATGTAGCGGCGGAGGGGGGCATCGATGTCGATCTTCCCCCGTTCGGCGAGTAGATGGATCGCCGGGGTCGTCGCCACGACCTTGGTGAGCGACGCGAGGTCGTAGATCGTGTCGGACCGCACGCCTTCGCGGAACGGAGTCGTCGCTGCCACTCCGTACGTACGACCGTAGCGATGGTCGCGGCTGTCGATGAAGAAGACACCTCCGACGATCCGCTCCTCTTCGACCGCCCGCTCGATCGCTGCGTCGATCGCGCCGATCAGCTCCTGATCGAGCCCCGACGGATGGGTATCGACACTCGCGCAGGCGCTGAAGAAAAGGACGGCGGCAAACAGTGCGTTGAAAGGGAACCGCGCAGATATTCGCTTCATGGGCTCATCATAGACCAGCCTCCCGAGCTGATTCCGCCTCCACCTCCTCTTCGGCGCGTGTTCCTCTCTCGTACGAGCGCATCATCGGCGTGACCGTGATCCCATGAATCATGACCGAGATGGCGACGATACTCAGCACCAGGGCCGTGATCTTCGCCGCATACTCCTCGGGGAGTCCGTGCTGGATGGCATGCATCAAATAGTAAATCGACCCGATCCCCCGGATCCCGAACCAGCTGATCATTCCACGCCGCCGGCCCGAGACATCGAGCCCGGCCAACCCCACCGCGACCGAGATCGGCCTCACGACGAGGAACACGAACGGCGCGAACCACAAGAGGCCGAACGGCAGATATCCGATCGACAGCATTCCCCCGACGAGAATGACGACGACGACTTCCGCGATTCTCTCAGCCTGCTCGTTGAATCGCAGCACCGCATGCGCCGTGTTCGCGAACTCCCGGTCCGGAGCCTCGACCTGCGCTTTCGAGCGGTCCGATTCGAGCCGCCTCAACGCCAGTCCTGCTGCGAATACGGCGAGGAATCCGTAAGTCTGGAGCAGAAGGGCGACACCGTAGGAGAGGGCGATCAGCCCGACGGCCAGAAAATCCTCGAGCAGATCCAGATCTTCTCTTCTTCTCTTCATCCACTCGATCAGCTTCGAGACGCCGAGCCCGAGAAACCACCCGATCAGCAGGCCTCCCGCGATGGCCCAAAAAACGTCGATCGCGAGCCAGCGCCAACCCCAGACCCCGATCTCCCGGAGGCCGAGGAGCCCCAGCCCGAGCATCACGAACGGAAAGGCCGTTCCGTCGTTCAACCCCGCCTCGCCCGTCAGGGTGAACCGCAGCCGGTCGCGGTCGCCCGGATGCGAAACCTGAACGTCGGAGGCGAGGACCGGGTCGGTCGGGGCGAGCACGGCCCCCAGCAGGATCGCCGCACCGAGAGGGAAGTCGAACACGTAAACGCCGACCAGCGCAATCAGCCCCACCGTGATCGACATCGACACAAACGCGAGGCGCACCGGCTCGCTCCAGAGCCGGTCCCGGAGCGGAACCCGCAGCTTCATCCCCGCGCTGAACAGACTGATGATCACGGCGATCTCGGTCAGCCGCTCGAGCATCGCCGCGTCCTGGAGTGGGTGAACGTTGAACATCTCGGCCCCCTTCGGGCCGAGCAGGTAGCCGATGGCGAGATAGAGGAGGGAGGACGTGAGGGGAAGGCGACGAATCAGGCCGCTTCCGATCGAGATGCCGATCAGGACGACTCCCAGGACGAGGTACCACCAGATCGCGATCATATGGACGAGCGCGCTTGTCTTATGCGACTTTCCGGCCAGCCGCCGCGAGAACCTTCACGACAGAATCATCCGGTCCGACGCCCCACCCGTCGAAAGTGAAATGCATGGCAAGAAAGAGGCAGGACGGGACATCGATGTTCGGGCACGCTCTGACTCTGTTCCGGCTCCGCGGCTTCGACGTCCGGGTCGACCTGTCGTGGGTCGCGATTTTCGTGCTCCTCGTCTGGTCGCTCGCTCAACGGCTCTTTCCGCGCGCGGAGCCGGAGCTTTCGGAAATGACCGACTGGATTCTCGGGATCGCCGGCGCGCTCTGCATCTTCGGATCGATCGTCCTCCACGAGCTGGCACACGCCAGCGTTGCGAAAAAGGCTGGAATCGACGTGAGGGCGATCAGCCTCTTTCTCTTCGGCGGGGTGATCGAGCTCAATGCTCCCCCGCGCTCGCCGCGGGACGAGGTCTCGCTGGCCCTCGCCGGCCCGGCGACGTCCTTCATTCTCGCCGGCGCGCTCTTCGCCACGGCGCTGGCGCTCGCCGGGCTCGGCGTCCAGCGTGTGGTCTGGACCTTCTTCGGCTACATGGGCGGAGCCAACGTGGTGCTCGCGGCATTCAACCTGATTCCGACATTCCCCCTCGATGGCGGGCGTCTGCTCAGGGCGTGGTTGTGGCACCGGACGGGCGACATCCGCTCGGCCACCCGCACGGCTTCCTCCACCGGATCGCTCGTCGGCTTCACTCTCATCGGCGTGGGCCTCTTCTTCCTGTTCACCGTGAACTTCGTGGCCGCGCTCTGGTGGATTCTGGTCGGCTTCTACGTCCGGATGCTCTCGCAGGTCTACTACAGCAAGGCGTTGATCCGGCAGAGTTTGGTCGGCGAGAAGATCCGCCGCTTCACGAGCAGCCACACGGTCACGGCCCAGCGGACGATGACCGTGCGCGACCTGGTCGAGACCTGCATCGAACGCTATCAGCACCGGATCTACCCCGTCATGGACGGGGATCGCCTGATCGGCTGCGTCTCGGCTCATGCGATCAGCCTGATCCCGAGAAACGAATGGGACAGGCAGACCGTCGGCTCGGTGACCGAGCCGCTCACGCGGGAGAACTCGATCGAGATCGATACCGATGCACTGGAAGCCCTCGTCCGGATGACTCGCCGCGGCCGCTCGCGCCTGATCGTGATCGAAGGCGAGGATCTCCGCGGCGTCGTCACGATCAAGGACCTGATGTCCTTCCTCGCCATGAAGATCGAACTCGAGAGC
>JBHEOL010000193.1:0-4652 GCA_046261635.1 Thermoanaerobaculia bacterium
CAGCCGGGCGCCGAACACGACGCCCCAGTGAGATGCGAATGCCAGGAGAAGGCGCGAGAGGCCCGCCAGCCCGTACCCGCCCACGACGAACGGCTTCCGCTTCCCGGTGCGGTCGGACCACGATCCCGCGAGGAGTTTCAGGATCGAGGAGATCGCATCGGCGGCTCCCTCGATGAGTCCGATGACCGCGGGCCCGGCTCCGATGGTCGTGGAGAGAAAGATCGGAAGAAGGGGGTAG
Source organism: Thermoanaerobaculia bacterium (assembly GCA_046261635.1). Lineage (GTDB taxonomy): Bacteria > Acidobacteriota > Thermoanaerobaculia > Gp7-AA8 > Gp7-AA8 > JBHEPS01. The sequence goes on from JBHEOL010000193.1 coordinate 239, forward strand.
ATGATGTCGCTGGAGGCGTCGTTGAGAAGCGAGGCGAGCCCGAGAAGATAGACCGTCTTCGGAAGGTGCCGGCGCATTGCGGGACCGAGGATACGGGAGTCATCGGTGAAAGGGGAGGGGGCGGGAGGGCCGCGGCTCGAGCCTGTACAATGCGCCGCGCGGGAGATGGGTGAAGCGGCGCGTCCCCTCGGGCGCATTCGTTCCCCTCGCCCCTCAATCAGCGAAGAGAAGGAGACCCTCATGGCAGAAATCAGGAAGGTCGGAGTCCTCGGCTGCGGCCTGATGGGCTCGGGCATCGCGCAGATCGCGGCGGCCGCCGGGTTCGAGACCGTCGTCCGCGAAGTGGAGCAGAAGTTTCTCGACAAGGGCTTCGCCTCGATGGACAAGAGCCTCGGCAAGTTCGTCGAGAAGGGGAAGATGTCGGCCGCCGACAAGGAAGCACTCCAGGGGCGGCTGAAAGGCACCACCAGCCTCGACGACCTCGCCGATTGCGACATCGTCATCGAGGCGATCGTCGAGAACGTCGAGGTCAAGCAGGAGACGTACGCGGAGCTCGACCGCATCGTGAAGAAGGACGCGATCTTCGCGTCGAACACCTCCTCGCTCACCATCACCGAGCTGTCGATGGCGACGGCCCGGCCGGGGCAGTTCGTCGGTCTCCACTTCTTTAATCCCGTTCCTCTGATGAAACTCGTCGAGGTCGTCCGGACGATCCTCACCGACGACGATTCCTTCGACCGCGCCTTCGCGTTCGCCCGCAAGCTCGGCAAGGAACCGATCGCCTGTCGCGACAACTCGGGCTTCATCGTGAACCGCCTGCTCGTCCCGTATCTGCTCGACGCGATCCGTGGCTACGAGGAAGGGATCGGATCGATCGAAGACATCGACAAGGGGATGCAGCTCGGATGCGGACATCCGATGGGCCCGATGACCCTGCTCGACTTCGTCGGTCTCGACACGACCTACTACATCGCCGAAATCATGTTCAACGAGTACCGCGAGCACCGGTTCGCCCCTCCGCCGCTGCTGCGCAAGATGGTCCTGGCCGGACGGTACGGAAGGAAGAGCGGGGCGGGCTTTTACGACTACTCGGGCGAAAAGCCCGTCGCGATGGACCGCAGGAACTAGAGGAGAGTGGTGATGGCTTACGAGAACCTGAAGAACCTTTCCGTCGAGAACCGCGACGGCATCCTCCGCGTCACGATCGAGCGGCCCAAAGTCCTGAACGCGCTCAACCGCGAAACCGTCGACGAGATCGGCAGGGTCTTCTCCGAGGCGCGCGCGGACGAGGCGGTCAAAGCCGTCATCGTCACGGGGAGCGGCGAGAAGGCGTTCGTGGCGGGAGCCGACATCGGCGAGTTGGCGAAGAACACGCCGCTGACCGGCAAGGCGACCTGCGAGCACGGTCAGGCCGTTCTCTCGCAGATCGAGAAACTCCCCAAGCCGGTCATCGCCGCGATCAACGGTTTCGCCCTCGGCGGTGGATGCGAGCTGGCGCTCGCTTGCCACATCCGGATCGCCTCGGAGAACGCGCAGATCGGCCTGCCGGAGGTGACACTCGGCGTCATCCCCGGCTACGGCGGAACCCAGAGGATGGCGCGCCTCGTAGGGAAGGGGAAAGCGCTCGAGCTGATTCTCACGGGCGACCGCATCCCGGCCGCCGAGGCCGAGCGAATCGGACTCGTCAACCGCGTGGTCCCGGCCGACCAACTCGAATCCACCTGTGAGGAGATGGCCCGCAAGATCATGTCGCGCGGCCCTCTCGCCATTGGCGCCGCGATCGAGGCCGTCAACGCGGGCCTCGAGATGTCGTTCGAGCAGGGACAGCTGCTCGAGGCCACGCTGTTCGGCACCCTCTGCGCCACCGAGGACATGAGGGAAGGGCTGACCGCGTTCATCGAGAAGCGGCCGGCGGAGTTCAAGGGGAAGTAGAAAAGGCAGAAGGCAGAAGGCAGAAGGCAGAAGTAAAGGCAACGGCAGAGCCCCGTCATCCTGAGTCGGCGAAGCACGGCGAAGGAACTCAGAATGCGAGGGTCGCGTTGGCTGGTGCGGGGGAAACGGGCAGGTGGAGGGATCCTGCTATTTTGAGTTCCTTCGGTCGCGCGCCCGATTCTCGCGATGTACCACCTCAGCGCGGCGCTCCCTCAGGATGACTTTGATTTTGCCCTTACTTCTGCCCTCTGCCTTCTGCCTTCTGACTTTGCCTCGCCCCTCGTCCCTCGTCCCTCGTTACAATGGAAGCCTCGCACGCGGCTTGCTGTTGCACACGACACACGAATTCCGGGCAGCAGGGGGGAGGCACATGCAGGAGAATCCCGATTCTCTGATTCACGACTGGAATCTCGGCGCGGAACTGCCGCCGAAGCCAGCGCGGAAGATCGAGCTCAATGACGAGACCCTGCGCGACGGGCTTCAGTCGCCCTCCGTGGTCGATCCTCAGCTCGAGCAGAAGATCGAGATCCTCCATCTGATGTGCGAGATCGGCCTCGATGCCGCGGACATCGGGCTGCCGGGCGCGGGTCCCCACGTGCAGAAGACCGTCGAGCGGCTCGCGCGGGAGATTCGCGACAATGACCTGCCGATCTCGCCGAACTGCGCCGCACGGACGCACGAGAACGACATCCGCCCGATCGTCGAGATCTCGCAGAGGGTCGGGATCCCGATCGAAGCGTGCACGTTCATCGGTTCCTCGCCGATCCGGCAGTTCGCGGAGGAGTGGACGATCGAGTGGCTGGTCGAGCAGTCGGTGCGCGCGGTCGAGTTCGCGGTGGGACAGGGACTCCCCGTGATGTATGTCACCGAGGACACGATCCGTGCGAAGCCGGAGCACATCGAGCGGATGTACTCGGCCGCGATCGATGCGGGAGCGAAGCGGATCTGCGTCTGCGACACGGTGGGACACGCAACCCCATGGGGAGTGCGGAACCTGATCCGCTTCGTTCGCGCGCTGGCCGACCGGAAAGATCCCGACGTAAAGGTGGATTGGCACGGCCACTCCGACCGCGGTCTCGGAGTGATCAACTCCATCGCCGCGATCGAGGCGGGCGCCGACCGGGTTCACGGTTGCGCGATCGGCATCGGGGAGAGAGTCGGCAACACGCCGATGGATACCCTCATGGTCAACCTCCGGCTCATGGGATGGATCGACAACGATCTCCGGGCGCTGCCGAGATACGTTCAGGCGGTATCCGACGCGACGTTCGTCCCGGTGGTCGACCAGTACCCGGTGTTCGGCCGCGATGCGTTCCGCACCGGTACGGGAGTGCACGCGGCGGCGATCATCAAGGCGAAGAAGAAGGGCGCCGCCTGGCTGGCCGACCGGGTTTACTCGGGCGTGCCGGCCGAGCTGTTCGGGCTGCATCAGATCATCGAGGTAGGTCCGATGGCGGGCCTGTCCAACGTCATCTACTGGCTGGACGAAAACGGCTATCCGCAGGACGAGGATCTCGCGAAAACGATCTTCGCCGAGGCGAAGAGCTCTTCGCGCGTGCTGACCGACGCGGAGCTCCACGCGACCGTCGCCCGCTGGCGCGAGAACGCGTTAGAAGCAAGTCAGAAGGCAGAAGGCAGAAGGCAGAAGTAAAGGCAAGTCAGAAGGCAGAAGGCAGAAGGCAGAAGGCAGAAGTAAAGGCAAGTCAGAAGGCAGAAGGCAGAAGGCAGAAGTAAAGGCAAGCCAGAAGGCAGAAGCCAGAAGGCAGAAGTAAAGTCAAAAGCTTCACGGTCGCGGCGAGCACGGTCTGGCTAGCCAGCAACACCCGACGTCGCGCTCCCTCAGATGACCGACCGGACGCGCGAGTTTTTGCCTCTGTCTTTACTTCTGCCTTCTGCCTTCTGACTTCTGCCTTTTCTTCCGGCTTCTGGTTTCTGGCTTAGAATGTTGCAACTCTTGCCCGAGTGGCGGAACGGTAGACGCGGCGGACTCAAAATCCGTTTCCCTCACCGGGAGTGCGGGTTCGATTCCCGCCTCGGGCACCATTTCGAAACGCAATCGGCGGGCTGAGGGGGCGGGATTCCGCGCTGGCTCCGGCACGGAATCCGAATAGATGCGGGGGCCGCACGCGCCCCGAAACCGCGCGATGTCCACTCACACCGATATTGGCGATTCGACGACTCTAGGCAGAAAGACCGCGATTGCGGACATGCCGCGACGCGCGGTCGCGTTTCGCTGGGCCGTCGGCCTGCTGTCGTTCGGGACCTTCGCAGCCTTGATCTGGTTGCGCCCTCCGCTCAGCTTCGCATTTCTCGGAATCTTTCTCACGGCCGCCGTCATCGCCGACGTCATCTTCCGCGTCCGGACCGCGCCCGGCGCCTACTTCACGTTCACACCGGCGTTCACGTTCGTTTACTTCCTCGCCGCCGGCGGAGTCGCCGCGGCCACTCTGGAGTTGCTCGCGCGATCGATCGCCTGGGGAAT
>JBHEOL010000330.1:0-2963 GCA_046261635.1 Thermoanaerobaculia bacterium
GCGCGAGTTCAGCGGCTTCGCTCACCGCTTTCACAAGGTCGACGACCTGGTTGCGCTGCTCGAGCGAATCGCTCTCGCGCTCGAGAACCACAGTTCTCTCGGTGAGCTTTTCCGGAGCGGTTACGATCCCGACGACCGCGACATCGGTCCCTCGCTCGCCCGTTTCGTCGAGGCGCTCATCGATGCGCCGGGAGCCGCAAAGGCACCCAGGTCGCTCCGCTATCTCCTGACCTCCCCCGTCGACGGCAGCGCCTGCAAGCGAATGAACCTATTTCTTCGCTGGATGGTCCGTCGCGAGTCGCCCGACCTCGGCCTCTGGACGTTCGTCGATCCTGCGAAGCTCGTAATGCCACTCGACACGCACGTTCACCGCATCTCGACGTTTCTCGGGCTGACGAGCAGAAGGTCGGCCGACTGGAAGACGGCCCGGGCCCTGACCGACACGTTGGCGAAGTTCAACCCCGGCGATCCGGTTCGTTACGACTTCGCCATCTGCCGGCTCGGCATCCTCGATCGCTGCAGCCGGAAGCGCGCCTTCGAGAATTGCCAGGTCTGTCTACTCCGCGATGTCTGCCGCTTCCCCGTGAAACGGTGAGCACTTCGGGGCGCGGCACTTTTTTTGAACAGGCTTGCAGGCATGACGGACCTATCGGCCGGCGGGCCGGAGCTCCATTACCAGCCGATCGTGCTGCTGGAATCGGCCGAGGTGATCAGCGCCGAACGAGCGATATGATCGCGGAATCCGGGAGGACTGAAAAACGATGAAGAGGATGCCAACGCTGTTCTTCGGACACGGAAATCCGATGAATGCGATTCAGTCGAACGAGTGGACGCTCGCGTGGCGGGCGCTGGCCCGAGAGTTCCCCAAGCCGGAGGCGATCCTCAGCATCTCGGCCCACTGGTATCCTCCGATGACTCTGGTGACCGCGCAGGAACGGCCGCGGACGATTCATGATTTCGGTGGCTTTCCGGCCGAGCTCTACGAGGTCAGCTATCCCGTGATCGGCGATTCACATCTCTGCACGCGGATCTCGGATCTGCTCACGCCGGTGGACGTGGGGCTCGCTCGCGACTGGGGAATCGATCACGGCACATGGTCCGTGCTCTGTCACCTATATCCCGAGGCGGATGTTCCGGTCGTTCAGCTCAGCATCGATGAAACTCTTTCCGCCGGCGAGCATTACGAGCTCGGTAGAAAACTCGCGCCTCTTCGCGACGAAGGCGTCCTCGTCATGGGAAGCGGGAATCTGGTGCACAATCTCCACGCCTACTCGTGGGGGAAACGGCCCGTCGAACCGTACGACTGGGCCCTCCGATTCGAGAAGAGGGCCCGCGAGCTGATGCTCGCCAGCGACCATCACCCGCTGATCGAATGGGAGGCGATGGGACGGGACGCCATGCTCTCCGCTCCGACCCCCGATCACTATCTTCCCCTCCTCTATGTCCTCGGCGCGGGGATGGATGGCGATCCAGTCTCGTTCCCCACCGAGGGATTCGACGGAGGATCGGTCTCGATGCTGTCGGTTCGACTCGGCTGACGGCACGTTTCGATCGGTTGCGCCTCCAGCCTCCGGCACGGCATCTCGCGACCCCTCATGAGAGGGTCAGTTCCAGACCCTTCATTGGACGGCGACTGAAGCCTCCTCTACCTATTTCTTCAACTGTTCGATGATCGTGCCGATGCGTTGCTTCTGTACGTCGTTGGTGGTCATGTTGAACGCCTTCGTGTAGAACTCCAGCGATTTCTTCTTCTCGCCTTTCACTCCATACGCCTCGGCGAGGCTGTCATACGTGTTCCACGAATCGGGATGGTCCCTGACGTTCTTCTCGAACGTCGCGATCGCCTCGTCGAGCTTTCCCTCTCCGAGGAGCTGGTAGCCGTAAACGTTGATGTCCGCCTCGGTCGCGATGGCGAGCGCCTCCTTCGTGAGCGCGTCCGACGCGGTCTGGTCCCCCTTCTTGGCGAGCACGAGCGCCTTGGTCCGGAGGTTCGTGAAGTTGCGGTTCATCCGGATCGACCGGTCGGCCCATGCCAGGGCTTCATCGATGTCGATGTCGTTCCGGGCCGCCCAGTTCGCCGCCTGGTTCCACGCCTGCCATCCGAAACGGGGGAGCCCGCGGAGCTGCGCCACGTAGCTGTCGAGCACCGTGCGGGCGAGGTCAATGCGGACCTCGAGAGGAATGCGGACCTTTTCCCATCGGAGCGCGAGGACGACGGAGTCGCGCGCCGGATCGTCGAACGTGTAGCCGAGGCGCTCCTGGAACGGTGCCGCCTCGGGTTTCACGGTCACTCGCGCTGCGTCTTCCTTCGCGTCGTAGCTGAAGCTCCCCCAGGCGCCGGACTCTCTGCTGAAGATCGCCGTCCAGTCGCCTTCGGCAGGGATCATGTGCAACCCGTACTTGCCGGCGTCGAGTCTCGCGCCGTTCACGGTCACCGGCGTCGAGAACGACACGATCGTGTTCTCGTTCGCGCCGGCGCGCCACACCTGCCCATACGGCACGAGTGCGCCCCAGACCTGCCGTCCGTTCACCGCAGGTCGGTGATACGAGACCGCGATCTCCGTCAGTCCGACCTTCTGTGTCACTGTCGCCTCGAGACTTGCCTCCGGGCCGGTGAGCCCGGGTACCTGCGCTGCCGCCACAAAGGGCAGCAGAAAGACGATTACCGCCATCCACGATCCGTATCGCGCCATGTCGTCCTCCTGACTGTGTAGAGAGATCTTAGGACCGCGCGAAGGCTGGGTCCGTGTCGGATCGGTAAAGAAAAGTGGCGGAGGCTAAAGCCAGAAGCAGACGTGATTCGGTCATCCTGAGAGGCTGTGAAGAAACCAGAGGGGCCGCGCTGGTGGAGCTTGCGAGGCGAGATCAAGGAGCGAGGAGGAGGCGATGCGGTGGCATCGTTGACGACGAGCGACGCGGAGATCGCCCGCAACGCGGCCCCTCTGGTTTCTTTCACAGCCTCT
>JBHEOL010000243.1:0-3369 GCA_046261635.1 Thermoanaerobaculia bacterium
TGCTCGGCCTCGTCCTCACCCTGGCGCACTTCGCGGATCGTCTTCTTGATCTCGTCGTGGTTGGTGCCGAAGCCCGACTCGAGCTCGACGAGCCGCTCGCCGTACTTGGTGATCCGGCGCTTGTAGAAGTCCTTGCGGGTCCTGTCCTTCTCGCGCTTGAGCGACTGCTCGTCCTTGCGGATCTGCGAGAGGACCTGGGAGAACTCGGAGTCGATCTCCTTGAGCTTGTTGATCATCCGGTTCCGCGTGCCGGGGGTGAAGTCGACCTTGCGGACGGCGTCGGCCATGTCGGACGACATTTTCTGGATCTGCTTGTCGAGCTGGGCCGAGATGCGGGGCTTCTTGGCAGCCTCGTCGAGCTTGACGCGCGCCTCGGTGATCTTCTTGTGCATCTTCGAGATCGAGTCGAAGATCTTCATGATCTCTTCGATCTTGTTCGCGTTCTTCGCCGGATCGTACTCCTCGTCGTCCGCAGCGGCCAGGTCGATCATGTCCTTGATGATCTTCTGGTCTTTCCGGGCGTTCTCGTACACCCGGAGGATCTCTTCGAGAATGATCCGGTTCTGAGAGAGAGCTTTGTAGATCTTCCGCTCGCCCTTCTCGATCCGCTTGGCGATCTGAACCTCGCCCTCGCGGTCGAGCAGCTTGACCGTGCCCATCTCGCGGAGATACATCCGGACCGGGTCGTTGGTCTTGTCGATCACCCCGGCGGCTGCCGCGGCGATCTCGGCCTGGATCTCCTCGCGCTCGCTGACTTCCTTGTCTTCGCCGTTCCCCTCGGGAGTGGCTTCGCGCGGGCTCGGAATCTTGTCGACGTCGTCGACGACTTCGACGCCCAGGTCGGCGAGGCGGATGTAGATCTCATCCAGTTCCTCGGGGTTGCTCGTGATCTCGTCCGACAGGGTCTCGTAGACCTCGTCGTAGAGGAGGTAGCCTTTTTCCTTTCCGATGGCTATGAGCTGCTTGACTTCGGGGTATTTGTCTTCGACCGCTATATCGGTGGTTTCGTCGTAGGACGCTTCGATGTCGAGGTCATTGTTGCGCAGACGGGTGCTCATCAGTGATTACTCGCTCCTTGTAGAGGGTGAGTGCTGGAGGTGGGTTGGTTGGGGTTCGCGCATGCGAGCTGTGCCGTTGGGGACCACCTTCCTTCAGGCCGGAATTCCGGCACAGTCTCCGAAACGGGACACACTCGTAAGGTTCTGAGGACAATTATTATTTCAGTGCGTGGAGCCGCCGGGAAAGGTCTACTTTTTCGCCGAAAAGCCCGTCGACGCGCTCGACATTTCCCGACCGTTCCGCCTCCTGAATCTCAGAATTGAGCTGCTTGAGTCGACGTTCCAGGAATCGCCGTTCCATCAGGCGGACCGTGTCTCCGAGCGTATGGGGTGAATCGGAATCCCTCTCGTCAGGAGTGATGGCGAGCTCGGACAGCCGCGTGAGTTCGGATTCCCCCCTAATCTCGGTCGCAATCTCAGAAAAATCAAGGGGTTGGCCCTCATCCACCCGCCGCGCCAGCACCTTGAAGATCGTCCGGCACATCGGATCCTCGAAATACTCCTCCACCAGCTGTCCCCTCAGCTCGGCCGGATCGTCCAGCTGGACCAGCGCCCGGAGGACCGCCGTCTCCCCCCCCGAGACCGGCGCCGAGGTGGCTTTCTCGCTGCGGGCCGGAGCTCCCCCTCCGGTCCGGATCCGGGACCAGACCGAGCTGAACTCGAGCGAGAGACGGTCGGCCAGGCGCTGGGCCGCATCGTTCCTCATCACCGGATCGGCGATCGCGGCCACGAGCGGCATGATCGCCTCGACCGCTTCGCTCTTCTCGCTTCCCTTCATCGCCTTCGGGTTGGGGGCGAGGCGCCCCAGAGCGAAGTCCAGCACGTCCGGGGCGCTCGAGAGCAGTTCCAGGAAGGCGTCGAACCCCTTCGTCTTCAGGTAGGTGTCCGGATCCTCTCCCGGACCGACGTCGATGACGTCGACCGCGAGTCCCGCCGACAGCAGGATCGGCGCCGCCCGCAGCGTCGCACTCCGCCCGGCCTCGTCCCCGTCGTAACAGACGATCACCCGCTTCGCGAGTCTCCGGATCAGCCCAGCCTGACCGGTGGTCAGCGAGGTCCCCATCGAGGCGACGACCCCGTCGACGCCGGCATGATCGAGGCTGATGCAGTCGAAGTACCCCTCGACCAGGACCGCCCGGTCCATTCTGCGGATCGAGTCGCGAGTGCGGTGATAGTTGTAGAGGAGGCGGGACTTGTTGAAGATCTCCGACTCGGGAGAGTTCAGATACTTCGGATCGCTTCCGTCGAGGGTCCTCCCGCCGAACCCGACCACGTTTCCGACTTCCGAGTGAATCGGGACGATCAGCCGGTTCCTGAATCGATCGTAGTGGCCGTCCCCGCTTTTTCTCGGCAGAGCGAGCCCCGCGGCCTCGAGCTGCTTTGCCGGGAACTTCCGGCCGAGGAGCTTGAGGATGTAGTCCCACGAATCGGGGGCGTAACCAAAGCCATACTTCTTCCACAGTTCTTCGCCGATCCCGCGCGTTCGAAGGTACGTATCCGCCGCGTTGGGTTTCCACTCGAGCGCGCGGTGAAACGCCGCGGCCGCCTCCTCGATCGCCTCGAGAAGGTTCTCCCGGTCCGAATCGCGCGCCCTCTCTTTTTTCCGCGGCAGGGGGATCCCCGCGCGATTCGCGACATACTCGACCGCCTCGGGGAAATTGAATCGCTCGGTCAGCATCACGAACTTGAAGACGTCGCCGCCGGTCCCGCAGCCGAAACAGTAGAAGAACCCCTTCTCGCGGTTGACGTTGAACGACGGGGTCTTCTCGCGATGAAAGGGGCAGAGCCCCTTGAAGGTCTTCCCGGCCTGCTTGAGAGGGGTCGACTGGGTGATGATGTCGACGATGTCGGCCGCGCTGCGGACCTGGGAAATGATGGCGTCGTTGAGATCGATCAGGGCCATGGAATCAAGTCAGAAGTCAGAAGGCAGAAGGCAGAAGTGAAAGCCAGAAGCTTCGTCTCCTGTGCAAAGAATGTGATTCTACTCGCATGGCGGGGTGGGGCGGGCCCCTCACCGCGGCGCTCCCTCGGGACGACGAGGGACTTTGCTTTTGCCTTTACTTCTGCCTTCTGCCTTCTGCTTTCTGCCTTGCCTTCTAGACGTCCATCACGACCACCGTCGCGCCGTCGCCTCCCTCGTTCTGTTTGCCGGGGCGGAAGGAACGGACGCCGGGGAAGGCGCGGAGCTCGCTGCGGATCGCTTCCTTGAGCGCGCCGGTTCCGTGACCGTGGATGATGCGCACGGCTGCCTTGCCGGCGAGCAGCGACTGGTCTAGGAACCTCTGCGCGTTGTCGAGGGCCTCGTCGACGC
>JBHEOL010000246.1:0-3977 GCA_046261635.1 Thermoanaerobaculia bacterium
GAAGACGCTGCCCTTGAGATCATTGGTGCCCGACTTGGTCACGATCGACAGAGCGCCGCCCGTCGAGCCGCCGACTTCGACGTCGAACCGGTTCTGGATGACGCGAAACTCGCGGATCGCATCCTGGCTGAAGCGGGTGCGCGAGAGGCCGAGGGCCGGGTCGGTGTAATCGACGCCGTCCACGAGAATCGTCGCCTGACTCGCATTCGGAGAGCCGCCGATGACCGGACCTCCGCCGATGAACCGAAACCCGCCCCGCCCGCGCTGCACGCCGGGAGCGATGAACGCCAGCCGCTGGAAGTCGCGGTCGGCGACCGGAAGCATTTCGATCTGCTCCGGAAGGATGTTGGTCGAGGCGTCCGTCTTATAAACGTCGACGACCTCGGAGGCCGCTTCGACGGTGATCGTCTCGGAAGCCGAGGGGCGAAGCGTGAAGTTCACGCGCGAGGTCTGCCCGACGCGGAGGGCGATGCCGTCGACTCCGGCGCCGGCGAAGCCCGGCAGCTCCGAGCGGATCTCCCACGTCCCGGGGGGGAGCGAGGGGAAACGGGCGAGCCCGTTGGTTCCGGTCACCTCGACCAGCTGCTGGCCGGTCTCGGGGCGCCGGGCGGTGACGGTGACGCCGGGAAGAGTGGCGCCGCTCTCATCGAGTACGACCACTTCGATGATGCCGCGGTCAACCTGGGCGAACAGAGGGAGGGAGGTGGCGAGGACGAGTGCAATCGCCAGGACAGCCTTGAGGAGAAAGCGAACGGCGGACATGGGCAAGAACCTCCGAGCCGGTACGGTGAGTGATTGATGAGGTCGGTTAATGGTGACTCAAAAATCCGAACGCCTGAAATGTTTTTCTACAGTAAGTCCCCAGCGATCCGTTGTCAAACTGTCATTTATGGCGCCTTGACACGGTCTGGTGGAAGGCAGAACATATCGAATGTTCGGTTTTTTGCCTACGCCATGAGTCTTCTTACCCATCGTCTCGACGGTGCCGGCCCCCCGGTCATCCTCCTCAACGGCGGTCTCATGTCGATCGCCTCCTGGGATTCGATCACCGCCTCCCTCGCCGGGGAGTTTCAGCTCCTTCGCTGCGACCTGCGCGGCCAGCTTCTCTCGCCGGGTCCCCGGCTCTCGATGGCCCGGCACGCCGCCGAGGTCGTCGAGCTCCTCGACCATCTCTCGATCCGGCGCGCCCACGTGGTGGGAACTTCGTTCGGAGGCGAGGTCGCGATGCGGCTCGCGGCCGATCATCCGGAGCGCGTCGACCGCCTCGTGATCCTCACGGCGACCGACCGCCTCACCCGGGAGATGGTCGACGCGACACTCCGCTTCGAGCTTGCAGCCCGGGCCGCCGCCGACGGGGGAGACGGAGGCGAGGTGTTCCGCATCCTCGCCCCGACCGCGTTCAGCCGGGCGTTCCTCGAGGCGCAGCCGGACGATTTCGTCGAGACGCGGGCGCGCCAGATCGCGGCCCTTCCTCTCTCGTTCTTCGATGGCCTCGCGGGAGTGATGCGAACGCTCCGCGAAACGGATCTCTCGGATGCCTTTCCCCGGATCGCCGCTCCGACGCTCGTCATCGGAGCCGCCCTCGATGAGACCTTCCCCGTCGAGCACTCGCGTGCGATTGCCGAAAAGATCGCGGGGTCGCAGCTCCTCATCCTCGAGGGGTCGGGTCACGCGGCCGTGGTCGAGGCCACCGGGGAAGTCGTCCGGGCGACGCGGTCGTTCCTTCTCGAAGGCGGGGGTGAATGAGCGAGGTCGTGAAGCCGGCCCGATCGGGGCGGCTCTCTTTCGAGGGGCACGATTTGCACTGGGAGTATTTCGGCGACGGCGGGCGCGAAGTCGTCTCGCTCTTCAATGGCCTCGCCATGCACACGCCGGCCTGGTACGGCTTCCTTCCCCGCCTCCAGCCCGATTACGACGTCCTTCTCTGGGACTATCCGGGACAGGGAAGCTCGAGCTCGCACGACGTGCCCTACTTCATCGATCGAATCGCGGCCGGCCTGGAGGCGATCCTCGATGTGGCCGGGATCGAGCGTATCCACGCGATGGGTGTCTCGTGGGGCGGGTTCGTCGCGGTGGAATTCGCCAGGCAGTTCCAGCACAGGCTCCACACCCTGACGCTGTCCGGCATCCTGCTGACGCGCGAGCACCTGTTCGATCTCTACCAGGACCTCTCGCTCCGTTTCTATCGCGGGGGGCCGGAGCAATTCGAGCTCTACACCCGCTACATGTATGAAAAGATCTTCGGGGAGGAGTTCACCCGGGCGGCGTGGGACAAGCTCGAGACGATGCGCTCGAACTTCTGCGACCGCTACCGCGGCCGGATCCACGCGCTGATCCGGCTCACCGAGGCGCAGCGCCCGTTTTTCGCAGCTCTGGGGCAGCGCCGGGCGGAATACGCTGCGATCGGAACCCCGACCCTGGTCGTCGCCGGAGCCGAGGATCGCGTGATCCTTCCGCGGGTCCAGAAGAAGATCCTCGAGGTGATCCCCCATGCACGATGGGAGGAGATCGAAGGGTCGGGCCACGTCGTCTACCTCGAGCAGCCGGACCGGTTTTTCACCCTCCTGAGGGAGTTCATGGCCGGAAAGGAAGAGTCTCGCCCGGCGGCGGAATCGGGTAGCCTTGGGTCGTCGCCATCATGAAACAGAACCTCAAGTCCGAACGCAGCCGGCGGATCATTCTCGATGCCGCCCTCGACCTTTTCTCGCATCGCGGCTACCGCGCGACGAGCATTCGCGACATTGCCTCGCGCGCCGTCGTCTCGACCGGCAACGTCTATCACCACTTTCCCGACAAGGAAGCGATCTATCGCACTCTCTTCGATGAGTACTGGCAGGCGCTCTCGGATCCCGACTTCCCGGTGAACAAGGCTCTGGCCGCCGGCATCTTTCCCGACAATCTCGAAGCCCTCGGAAAAGCGGCCGAACGTTCGGTGCGCCGCTACCGCAGGTACGTCGCGCTGATCTACGTCGACGTCGTCGAGTTCGACGGGAGCCACATCCGCCGGTTCTACTCCGACATGGCTGCCCGGTTCGAGCGGTTCCTCGAGATGCACGGAAAGGACGAGATCGAGGCGCGGCTGCGGCCCGAGGTGTCGGCCGTTTCAGCGATGATGCTCGCCACCCGGGTCTTTCTCAATTACTTCTCGGTCGAGGTGCTGTTCGGGGTGAAGGATCATTTCGGGAAGGCGAGCGACGAGACAATTGCTGAGATCGCCGGGATTCTCCGCCGGGGGATGCTTCGGGACGGGGCGGCTGATCTCCCCGAGCACTCCGCGAAAGCCTGAAATCGCCCCCCCCGGTCATGCTATTCTTCGGCCCCCGGGGGAACCCCTCCGGTGCCGCGACATCGCGGTCTCGCTCCGCAGCCTTTTCCGCAGCGGGCGAGCGTCCCCGAACGACATTCTCAACCAGGCCCCCGGGCCCGAGGAGACATGGCCATTTTCGCAAAGGATACCCCTCCCCCTCCCCAGAAGACGAACGAGCCGGCGGCCGGCTCAGCCCCGTCGCGCAAAGCGGGCGGACCCTCGACGATCGGCGCGGGAGTTCTCGTCGACGGCACGATCAGCGGAGACGGCGAGCTGGTGATCGAAGGTGAAGTCAAGGGCGAGATCAAGCTGCGCAACGATCTCCGGATCGGAGCCAACGCCCGGGTCGAGGCGACCGTCCACGCGCGAAACGTGGTGGTCGAGGGAACCGTGATCGGCGACCTCTCGGCCGAGAACAGGATCGAGCTGGTCGCGACCTCCTCGGTCGAAGGAAACGTACGCTCGCCGAAGATCATCGTCGCGGAGGGAGCAAGATTCCGCGGGACGGTGGCCATGGGCGCAAACGAACAGAAGAAGTAGGTCCGCCGATCGGCGGCACGAAGAAGGAGATCCCGATGACAGCAACCGCATCCACCCCGTCGAAGGGGGAGCAGAAACTCCGCGAAACGCGCGAGTACAAGAATTTCATCAATGGAAAATGGGTCGCCTC
>JBHEOL010000251.1:0-3415 GCA_046261635.1 Thermoanaerobaculia bacterium
TCTGCCTTTACTTCTGCCTTCTGCCTTCTGCCTTCTGCCTTGCTTTTCGCCCCTATCTTCTGAACAGATTCTTCAGGATGAACAGCACGTTCGCCGGGCGCTCGGCGAGGCGCCGCATGAAATACGGATACCATTCGCTGCCGAATGGAACGTAGATCCGGACGCGCCATCCATCACTGATGAGCTGTTCCTGGAGATCGCGGCGGATGCCGTAGAGCATCTGGAACTCGAACTTGTCGGGGGCGATGTCGTTCTCACGCGCGAACTCGACCGTTCGCGTGATCATGTCCGGGTCGTGGGTGGCGATGCCGTGGTAGACGCCGCTCTGGAGAAGCATGCGGGTCACGGCCATGAAATTCTCGTCGACCTCGCTCTTGGCCTGGTACGCGATCGAGGCCGGCTCCTTGTAGGCGCCTTTGCACAAACGGATTCGGATTCCCTCGGCGCACAGCTCCTCGGCATCCTTCATCGTGCGGCGCATGTACGCTTGAAGGACGGCCCCGACGTGACCGGCATGTCCGGGAGTCGAGTAGACGGCCCGGACCAGGTCGAGCGTCGTCTGGCTGTAGGGGCTACCCTCCATGTCCACCCTCACGAAGTTTCCGATCCGGGCGGCATGGCTGACCAGATCGTCGACAATCGAGCGGGCAAGCTCGGGATCGACGTCGAAACCCATGTGGGTGAGCTTGAGGCTCACGTTCGCGTCGAGACCGTGCTGAGAGATCTCGTCGAGCAGCTTGTGATAGAGGGCGGCGCTGTGACGAGCCTCGTCGGCGTTGGTGACGTTCTCTCCGAGGTTGTCGACCGTGACGGTCATGCCGGCGCGGTTGAGCTCCTCGGCGGCCCGAACCGCGTTCTGCACGTCCAGGCCCGCGACGAACCGTCCCGACATCCGTTTCCCGATGGGCGAGCGCTCGGCAATCGCACGAATGGTGCGGCTCTCGGAGAGCGCGATGAATATTGCTCGGAGCATTGCTGGAGTCCTTTCGGTGGAACGGGCGTGCCGCGATCCGGCCCGGCGGGACGTCCCGATTGGAAGCTCGGAACGCCCTCGGATTTGTACCACAACCGCTGAATTCCGGAAGCATCATCGTCACAGCCCGCGCGTGAGTCACGCACGCGCCAGCACGAGCGCCCGCACCGATGCCGCCCCTCCCTTGCGCAGCGCCGCCGCGCACGAGCGGAGCGTAGCCCCGGTGGTGCAGACGTCGTCCACCAGCAGTACGTCCGCTCCCCTCACCTCCGGGCGCGCGAGGAAGACCCGGGTCAGCCCAGTGAGACGCTCGGCCCGGTTCCGGGTCGCCTGAGGAGGGGTGTTGCGCATTTTTCGCAGCAGTCCGGCATCGGTCGCGATTCCCGCTCTCCGGCCGAAGTCCCGCGAGAGCAGCTCGGCCTGGTTGTAGCCCCGGCGTCGAAGCCGCGAGGGATGGAGCGGCACCGGGACCACGAGGTCCGCTCCGCTCGAGAAATCGAGGCACCACGCTTCGAACAGGAGCTCGGCCAGAGGGCCCCCCAGGAAATGATGTCCCTGATATTTCAGCGCGTGGATCGCCGACTCCAGCGCTCCGGCGTAGCTCCCCCACGCACGGATGAGATCGAGCGGGTCTTCCGGTCGCGCCAGGCACTCGAGGCAGAGCGAGGCCGGGAGATCCTCGGACTGCCGCCGGCTGAACGAGCATCGAATGCAGGCGTCGGCCGGCAGCCTTCGCATCGACCTCCAGCACTCTCCACAGCAAGACCCTCTCCGGTCTCGCCAGGGGAGGCCCCGCTCGCACGAAATACAGGGCGAGGGCAGAACGATCCGCGCCGTCTCCCGTCCCAGATACGACAGGCTCCTCGTCCATGCGGTCATCGTTCCCGATTCTAGAGCCCAGCCACCGAGCGTCCCTCGGGGCGCCGAAAGGACCTCCCATGCAATTGAAAGCCACCCGGCCAACCCGTATAGTGACCGCCATGAAACGCGGTTTCCTCCTGGCAGCCCTTCTGCTCGTTCCCTCCCTCGCCCTCGCTCAGCCCTTCGAGTTCGGTATTCTCGGGGGAAAGGCCGAATCGATGGAAGACGGCTTCGACTTCGACTTCGAGCAGGACCTGATCGAGGTCTTTTTCTCCGCTCGTGTGGACGAGTCGACGATGTTCCGCATCAAGCTGGGCGACACGGACATGCCCTTCACGACCGATGGGGCGCCCGTTGGTGACGGCTCGCTCCAGTACGTGACGGGGGAGATCGAGTACCAGTCGCATGAGGTTTGGGGACGATCGGCCATCTTCGCCGGCCCCGGCGTCTACCGCGGGCGATCCAGCTCGACGGACGTCGAAGAGACCGCGTTCGGTCTCGTGGGGGGTATCAACACCTCGGTCGCGCTCACGCGGAGGATCGACATCCTCGTGGAGCTGGCCTACCACTGGACGAACTTCGAAGAGGCCTACACCTTCATCACCGCTGGCGCCGGCCTGAAGATCTCGTTCTGAGCCGGAACTCGAACACGATGAGCGAATCGCATTCGTCGAAGGATGGCGTACGCTGGGGCCTGCTGTTCGGGGTTGCCATCACGCTGCTGGCCGAGTACGGCGTGGTGAAATTCTTTCTCGCCCATTCGGGGCGGTACGACCGGATCGAGGACTACGTCCAGGTCGGGCTCGTCCTCACGTTCGCCGTCGTCTGCGCGGCCATCGGAATCCGGTACGCGATGATGATCGTCAGCGACCTGCGACGCCAGTAAGCGCACTCCTCCCGAAACCCGGGAACCTTCCGGACAGCCGTGCGTTAGTACGATCAGGATGGTGGAGACGACGGACTCCGATCTGATGTGCCGCGTCCGGGACGGCGATCACGATGCCTTCGAGGCACTGGTCGAGCGCCACAAGGACGGCCTGGTCAACTACCTGACGCATCTGTGGGGAGAACGCGACCGGGCCGAGGAGTTCGCCCAGGAGGCTTTCCTCCGGCTGTATGTGCACGCGCGGCGTTACGACGAGAGGGAACGGCTCGCTCCCTACCTCTACCGGATCGCTACGAACCTGGTCCGGTCGGAGTTCCGCCGGCTGCACCGATGGCGGCTGCTCGTGCCGATGCTCCCCCCCGAGCATCTCGAGGCGAACATCCCGGCACGCGAGCTTCTGAGGAGCGAGGCCGGGGAACAGGTCCGGCGTGCCCTGGACGAGTTGCCGATCGCGTTCCGCGCTCCGCTGGTCCTGTACGAGATCGAGGAGTGGTCGTACCGGGAGATCGCGAGCTCGCTCGGCTGCCGGGAAGGCACCGTCAAGTCGAGAATCGCACGCGCGCGGAATCGCCTGCGAACGCTGCTCGCCCCTTACTGGAATGGAGGATGCGATGAACCGAGAGAACGACGGGCTGCCCCTGCGCTCGTTGCCAAAGGAAAAGGCGTCTGAGCTCTTCACC
Organism: Thermoanaerobaculia bacterium; assembly: GCA_046261635.1. GTDB lineage: Bacteria > Acidobacteriota > Thermoanaerobaculia > Gp7-AA8 > Gp7-AA8 > JBHEPS01. Next base: position 3,401 of record JBHEOL010000251.1, read on the forward strand.
GTTCGCGTGATGGCG
>JBHEOL010000256.1:0-7362 GCA_046261635.1 Thermoanaerobaculia bacterium
CACCGCCGCAGACATCGACGAGGACCCCGACGTCGAGATCCTCGATCCCTCTGCGCACATCTGCACCCTCTCCAAGGAGGGAAACCTCAAGATGGAGCTTCGTCTCCGTCAGGGTCGCGGCTATGTGGTCGCCGACAAGAATGCGGATCCCGACCTGCCGCTCGGATACATCCCGGTCGATTCGATCCACTCGCCTGTCCGGCGAGTCAACTATCGGATCGAGGGCGCCCGCGTGGGCCAGATGACCGACTACGACCGCCTCGTCCTCGAGGTCTGGACCAACGGAGCTGCCACCCCGCAGGAAGCCCTCGGCAGCGCCTCGCAGCTCATCGGCGAGCATCTTTCGATCTTCAGCGCTTTCCAGACCGTCGCTCACGAGGAAGAGGTTCGCGAGCAGCAGGAAACCGACCCGCGCGTCGCGGAACTGCTCTCGAAGCCGATCGAGGAGCTCGACCTGTCCGTCCGCTCCGCGAACTGCCTCAAGAACGCCAACATTCGTACGCTCGGCGATCTGGTTCAGCGCACCGAACGCGAGATGCTCGCGACCAAGAACTTCGGTCGCAAGTCGCTCGACGAGATCAAGGACGTACTCACGAGCTACAACCTGTCCTTCGGCATGGGGAGTCGCGCCGGAGAAAAGCGGGCCGAGGCAGCTCACGCCGCCGAGTGATTTCTCTCGCGGGCGCGTACGCCACAACGGCGGACGCGCCCGCGTGTTTTCATCCGTAGGTTCACGGCAGAAGCATTTCAGCACTGAGAAAGGCTCACCATGAGACACGCCATGTCCTATCGTAAGCTCGGCAAAACCTCGAGCCATCGAGCCGCGATGTTCCGGAATCAGCTCGCCTCGATCATCGAGCACGAGCGCATCGTGACCACGCTGCCGAAAGCCAAAGAGCTTCGTCCCATCATCGAGAAACTCGTCACCCTGAGCCGCGAAGACTCGGTTCACAACCGGCGCCAGGCTGCCCGCCAGGTCCTGGACGCCGCCATGGTGCAGAAGCTGTTCACCACCGTCGCGCCGCGGTTCACGGACCGTCCGGGTGGCTACACCCGCATCGTCAAGCTTGGACCCCGTCGCGGCGACGGAACCGAAATGGCGATTCTCGAGTTCATCGATTACGAGCTCGGCAGCGCCCCTTCCTCCACTCCCTCCAAGGGAGAAGCCAAAGCCACCCGGAAGGCGAAGAAGTCCGCCGAGTCCGAGGACAAAGAGGAAGTTGCCGAGAAAAAGCCGAAGAAAACAGCCGCGAAGAAGTCCGCTCCCGCCAAGGGTGGCGCGAAGAAGGCCGCGGCCGGGAAGAAGCCCGCGACCTCGAAGAAGGCTGCTCCCAAAAAGGGTGCGACCCGGGGCGCCAAAAAAGGCTCCTGAGCCCTTTTGGTCTGCGGTTCCCAAGGCCCGCCCATCGGCGGGCCTTTTTTTGCCCATCATTCCAAGGGGCGATCTCACCCGACACGGGTGGCCATGATCACCATCTGGAGCGGCGGCTCGATGGGATATTCGAGGTGGCGGGCCCGCCCTCGACGGCGGACCGCGTGAGGCCCTGGAATGACACTCCATCGCGAGTCCCTTCTTCCCATCCGCGAAGTCGCAGCAAAGCTCGGCATTCCGGATGAGCTTCTCCATCCCTACGGCCGGTGGAGCGCGAAAATCGACCTCGAGCTGTTCGAGGATCTGGCTGAACAGCCCCGCGGGAAGATGATTCTCGTCACGGCGATGACGCCTACGAGCACGGGAGAGGGGAAGACGGTCACGTCGATCGGGCTCGCTCAGGCGCTCGAGCGCCTTGGGCACAGCTCGGTGGCGACGCTCCGGGAGCCCTCGCTCGGCCCCGTGTTCGGTGTCAAGGGAGGAGCGACCGGCGCGGGACGCTCGCAGCTCGAGCCATCCCAGCAGATCAACCTCCACTTCAACGGTGATATCCACGCCATCACGGCCGCCCACAACCTGCTGGCGGCGATGGTCGATGCGCACCTGTTCCACGGAAACGAGCTCGAGATCGTGGCGGAAACGGTGCTCTGGCCCCGGGCGATGGACATGAACGACCGGGCGCTGCGGCAGATCGTGATCGGCCTCGGCGGGCGACTGAATGGGGTGCCGCGGGAGACTGGGTTCGTCATCACGGCAGCATCCGAGATCATGGCGATTCTCGCTCTGGCGAGCTCGCGGGAGGATCTGCGCCGGCGCCTGTCGGAGATCGTGGTCGGTTTCACGCGGTCGGGACAGCCGGTGAGGGCGGAAGAGCTCAAGAGCGTCGGGGCCATGATGGTTCTGCTGCACGAGGCCCTGATGCCGAACCTGGTTCAGACGACCGAGGGGACGCCGTCGCTGGTTCATGCGGGTCCCTTCGCAAACATCGCCCACGGAACCTCCAGCGTCATATCCCAGCAGATGGCGTTGAGGATGGCGGACTTCGTGGTCAACGAGACCGGCTTTGCGTCGGACCTGGGGGCCGAGAAATACTTCGACATCGTCTCCCCCTCGTGTGGGATCAAGCCGTCGGCCGCAGTCCTGGTGGCCACCGTGAAAGCGTTGAGGGCCCATGGCTCCGACGCGGGTGCGATTCCGATCGAAAGCAGCGAAGCTCTGATCGCCGGGTTCGCCAATCTGGGACGTCATCTCGACAATGTGAGGAAATTCGGAGTGCCGGTGATCGTGTCGGTGAACCGGTTCACGACCGACAGCGAAGCGGACGTCCAGACGGTCGTCGATTTCTGCGAGGCGAGCGGTGCCGAAGTCGCGGTGACCGAGTTCTTCGCCGAGGGTGGAGCTGGCGGGACGGATCTGGCGGAGAAGGTCGTACGGGCCGCGCGGGCATGCGATCTCTCGAAGGTCGGACCGATCTACGCTCGTGACTGGCCGTATGAGACCAAGCTGCGGACGCTCGCACGGGAAATCTACGGGGCGAAGGACGTCGTCATCGAGCCCGCGGCGCGAAAGAAGCTCAAGGAGTACACCTCGCTCGGTTACACGAACCTGCCGGTTTGTGTCGCGAAGACGCAGTCCTCCCTGTCGGACGACCCGAAACTGCTGGGCGCTCCGTCGGGCTGGACGCTTCGAATCAGCGACGCGCGGCTAGCCGCCGGGGCGGGCTTCGTCGTCATGACCGCCGGGAACATGATGCTGATGCCTGGGCTTCCGAGGCGGCCGCAGGCGGTCGAAATGGATCTCGTGGACGAGACCGCCGAGATCGTCGGAATGCGTTAGGTTCCCCGGGAGCCGCCCGGCTCACTTCACGAGCTTCGAGATGGCGCGGAACTCTTCGGTTCCCGCCTCGACGGTCATCTCGAACAGGACCATCTCCGTGGTCGTCAGCTTCGCCCCCTCGGCCTCGAGCCGCCTGAGCGCGATCTCGCGGTTGAAGGCGGTTCGGGACGAGACGGCGTCAGCGACGATGAACACGTCGTAGCCGGCATCGAGCAGGTCGATCGCCGTCTGCCAGATGCAGACGTGAGTCTCGATCCCGGCGAGCAGGATCTGTTTACGCCCCGCGCTGACCAGCTGATTGGCGAACTCGTCGCAAGCCTGGCCGGAAAAGCACATCTTCTGGGCCGGTTTGGTGGCGTAGGTCTGTTCGAGCGTCGTCTTCAGCTCGGCAACCGTCTCGCCCAGCCCTTTCGGGTATTGCTCGGTCATCGCGAGCGGCACACCGAGGATGTGGCAGCCGCGGATCAGCCGCTCCACATTCCGCCGCAGAGGGTCGAATCCGTCGATGACTCCTGAGAACTTTTCCTGCACGTCGATGATCGCAAGCAATGCCTGACTGCGGTCGATTCTTCTCATTCACTCTCCTTCTCGAATTCCTCCGAGCTGCCGGCCCCGTCGCGTGGCAGGACCGGGAAACGGGGCGTGCCGCCTTCGAGGACGGCGGTGACGTCCCGGGCGACAGTCCTCGCCATCTCGGTCCTCGCTTCCACGGTAGCGCTCCCGAGGTGTGGCAGCAGGATGACGTTGTCGAGAGAGAGCAATCTCGGCTCCACTTTCGGCTCTTCCTCATAAACGTCGAGCGCGGCGCCTCGAATCGCACCCCTTTCGAGGGCATCGGCAAGGGCCTTCTCGTCGATGACCGGCCCGCGCGAGGTATTGACGATACAGGCATCGCTCTTCATGAGAGCGAGGGCCTCGACGTCGATGAGGTGCCGGGTTTCGTCGGTGAGCGGCGTATGAATGGAAATGAAATCGCTGGTCCGGAGGAGGGTCTCGAGGTCGAAGCTCTCGGCCGGAAAATCGAGCTCGATGGCGGAGCGGGAGTGGTAACCGATCTCCATGCCGAAGGCCAGAGCCCGCCGGGCGACGGCGGAGCCGATGCGGCCCATTCCGACGATGCCGAGGCGCTTTCCCTGAAGCGAGCCCCCGAGTAGCAGCAGAGGATCCCAGACCCGGAACCGGCCGTCGCGAACGAGCCGATCTCCCTCGATCAGGCGGCGGTTGATCGCGAGGAGCAGAGCCATGGTCAGGTCCGCCGTGGCATCCGTGAGGACGCCGGGCGTGTGAGTGATCTCGATTCCGAGCTCTCGCGCCGCTTCGAGATCGATGTTGTTGACTCCGACCGCATAGTTCGCGATGACGCGAAGATTGGGGTTGGAGGAGAGGACCTTCCGAGTGAGGGGATCCGTGAGGAGCGTGATTGCCCCGTCCGCGTCGGCGAGGATCGTGATCAGCTCGTCCTCCGAACGGGATGGCTCGGTGGGATGCGAGGTGACCTCGTACCTGCGGCTGAGGATCCGGAGCGCCTCGTCGGGCAGGGCGGCGGTGATGACGACCGACTGCTTCATCGTTGGGCGGGAGTCTAAAGGAGGGACGTGAGGAAAGCGATTTCGGCCGGCGGCGCGATCATCGAGGATGCTCTCTCGGTTCCAATCTCGTCCGCGAGAAAGCAATCGGCGTTACGGCGTCGCGGCCAGCCTGAGGAGGTGATCCTCGAACAGTCCCTCGGAGCGTTCCACGATCCTCCCGATTTCCTCTCCATTCCGGTAATAGATGAAGGTGGGAACGAGATCGATCGCTTTGCCGCTCACCTGGGCGGCGGGCTCGCGTTTGGAACGGTCGATCGCGACCCATTCGACCGGGATCGTAACTCCGAACTGTTCCGTGGTGAGCTCGAGGATTTTGAGAAAGCGAGGAATCTCCCGCTGGCTGTCGGAACACCAGGTGCCGAGGTAAACCTCGATCCGGTCGCCCTCCTGAATGGAAGCCGCAATCATTTCGACGACTGCCGGGTCGGGCTCGTAAGCCACCATTCGCTCGCGATACTCGGGCAGGAAATCGAGAAGGCGTTCGGGAGATGTCGGACCGATCTCGACGGGAAGCGGAGGCTTCTCGATCGCCGCGAGCCGCTCGTCGATCTCGTCGATGCGCCCCTCGTCGACGACCACACGTGTGACGAGGTCACCCCTCTCGATCTGGTCGACCACCCCGCTCATGCCGCCCGCCACGCGACCGAAGATCGTGTAGCCGCCGTCGAGGTGTGGCTGAGGGGAGTGGGTGATGAAGAGCTGCGACCCTCCGGTGTCGGGGCCGGAGAGAGCCATGCCCATCGCGCCGCGAGTGTATTTCTGAAGGTTGATCTCGTCGCGTATCGCGTAGCCGGGACCTCCGGACTGATCGTTGCGCGGATCGCCGCCCTGCACGACGAAGTTCGGAACGACGCGCATGAAGGTCGTGCCGTCGAAGTATCCCTTCCGGGCCAGTTCGACGAAGTTCCAGGCGGTCAGCGGAGCATCGCGGCTCATCAGTACGATGGTGATCAGACCGCGGCTGGTCTGCAGCGTCGCCGAGTGAGATTCCTGAGCCCATCGAGCCACGTCTTCGTACCACGAGAGGGGTTTGTCGACGCGGAGAGGAGTGTACTGACGCCGGCCTCCGAATCGCACGAGCGCCTCGGCCGCGATTCTCCGGATCACCGGGTCGTCGCCGTTCACCAGCTCGGCCAGAATCGCGGTGGCGTCCGGCACATCCATCGCCGCAATCGCGGTCGCGGCCGCCACGGCGGCGTCGTTCAGGTGGTCGTCGCGTCCACGATCGAGAGCATGGCGCAGCGCCGCGAGCTTCGAGGAGGAATCGATCCCGGGAGTCTCCGCATACCTGGCGATCGCCACCGAGCGGACGACGGGATCATCGTCGTCGAGGGCCGTTTTGATGACGCTTGCACGAGTGGCGAGGCGGGACTCAGGGATCGCAGAGAGCGCCGCGGCGCGCACGGCCGGATCCGAGTCGCCGAAGAACCGTTCGCGGATGCGAGCGCCCGCCTCGTTGTCGGACGTGGCCTCCAATGCCCGGATTCGGACGAACCGCGAGTCGGTCGCGAGCAGCGCGTCGATCTCGCCGGGGTGGGATGCGGCGAGGTAGCGAACCGCGGCAGCGGTGGCGACCTCCCGTTGCCAGGAGGAGCCCTCGGCAGCAAGACTCAGAAGGCGGCCGCGGGCCTGATCATTCGTGGTGGACAGCAAGCCGACAAGCGGAATCGCGGAGATCCTGACGCCGGGGTCGGCATCGCGCGTGAGCGTGAGGATCCCAAGGAGTTCCTGGGAATCGAGCTGAAGGGCTCCCGGATGGGCCGTGGCGATCTGATCGAGCGCGCCCAGCGCGTTGATCCGCACCCACGGATGGATGTCCGCAACGGCCTCGAGAACTGGAGCGATGGACTGCGGGTCCGCGATCCGGCCAAGCGCGCGTGCCGCGTAGGAACGCGTGAGTGTGTCCGGGTCGGTCAGGAGAAGCTGGAGCCGGAGACGCGCCTCGGGGGCGGACCGGCGGGAAAGGGAGTACGCCGCCTCCCTGCGGACGTCCGCATCGGTTTCTGCCAGCCACGTGGCCGCCAGATTCGCAGCTTCCGGAGCCTCGAAGCGGAACAGGAATCGGATCGCCCGTGCCCGCACGCCGACCGTGCGGGATGGAGAGATCAATTCCGCGTAGGTCTGGAAAGGGATGGCGGCGGCGAGCTTCGAGAGAGCTTCGATCGCCTCGGCCGACACGCCGGCGTGGTCGGGATCATTGGCCAGCGCGAGCAGCGCGGGGATCCCGGCCGGATCGCCGATTTCTCCCAGCGCGAACGCGGCGGCTTCCCGAACCTCGGCCGCGCTGTCGTTCGCCAGGCCGGCGAGGACCGCGACTCCGGCCATCGGCTCATCCTCGTCCCGCACCCCGTCACCATCTTCATCGAGAAACGTCGCCGCGCCGATCCGGCCGAGGGCGACCGCGATGCGCCGGCGGTGCGCAGGGTTCGCGTGGGTCGCCCACTCTTCGACGAGAGCCGGATCGTACTCGCGCCGGTCCTCGAGCCGGAGAACGAGAGCCTCTTCCGGCGGCGTGACGGGATAGGTCGCCACGGCGGGAATCGCGGAGGGAACGGGAGTCGGGGG
>JBHEOL010000263.1:0-3932 GCA_046261635.1 Thermoanaerobaculia bacterium
AAACGCCTTCAATCTCTTCGACAATCAGCAGGTGACTGCGCGGAGTGGGAGCTCCACCCTGCAGACGTTTCGGGATCCAGTGGCATGGCAGGCGCCGCGCCGCGTCGAATTCGGCGTGAAGTTCGAGTTCTGACCGGGGAATTCGCGGCGACCCATGGAGGCCATGGTTTTCTCATGACGACTGTCCGGGAGATTCTCGAGAATCTGGTGGCGCTGAACACCGTCAGTCACGAAGCGACGACGGATGCGATCGCATACATCCGGGACAATCTGGAACCCCTCGGGTTTTCGTGTCAAACCTTCGGTGAGCTGGGCTTTCTGAATCTGATCGCGAGAAATCAGACGGCCGTACAGTGGAACCGTGAGGGACGCTCTCACGTCGCCTTCTGCGGCCACATCGACACGGTACCGTTCGACCGCGAGTTGTGGACGAGCGATCCTCTCTCGCTCGAGGAGCGTGACGGGAGACTCTATGGAGTGGGGGCCGCCGACATGAAGGGCCCGCTCGCCTGCATGATCCGCGCTCTCACGACGCTGGCGGTGAGCCGGCCGGATCTTCCGCTCGCGCTGGTTGTGACCCACCACGAGGAAACCGCACTCGAAGGGGCGCGCGAGCTCGTCGCGATTCCCGCGGCGCTCGATGCCCTCCGAACCCTGCAGCTCGTGATCGGCGAGCCGACCGGTCTCGCGATCGGATACGCGCACAAAGGCGTTTTCGATTTCACGGTCACCATCGAAGGAAAGGCCGCGCACTCCGGCAATCCCCATCACGGGCTCAACGCGATCTATGCTGCCTCGGCAGTCGCGCGGACGATCGCCGCGATCGACGAGGACTGGAAGCGCGTCTCCTCGGCCGTCGAACGAAACACAGTCAACATTGGTACGATCCGGAGCGGCGACGTCCGCAACCGCGTTCCCGACTATGCCGTGCTCCGAGGCGATATGCGCATCGTTCCGGGCGCCACCTCGGAGCTGTTGACCAATCTCGTGGAACTGCAGCTCGCCGTGTTGCGCGGCGCCGGATTCTGCTGCGAGCTCACCTGCGACTACGAAGCCGCGCCTTTCGAAATGAGCCCGGACTCCGGGCTCGTCTCCCGTATGGTCGCAATCCTGGGGGCCGAGCCCATACGACTCGGCTACGCCACGGATGCATCCGTATTTCAGGCCGGCGCAGGAATCGACTGCGTGATCCTCGGTCCTGGTGACATCAGGTCATGCCATATGCCGGATGAGTCCATTGAGATCGCTCAGCTTGAAGCCGGCGTCGAAGCCTACATCGCCGTGCTTTCGGCACGGAACGACCAGCAGACGGCATGGCGGCTCGTTTCGAGCCCCCAAATCATACGATCAATGCCCGACTCGACGGAGGAACCACAATGAAACTCGCCAGGCCGCTCGCAATTACCCTCGCTGTGCTGATGCTTTGCGCCGCCACGACAGCTGTTGCAGGCGAAGCTGCTGCTCCCTGCATGGTGACGCCGGTTGAATCCGACCACCTGACGATGCTGCCAATCCGCGCTTTTCAGCAGACTACCTCCTACACCTGCGGTCCCGCCGCCCTCATCACACTCCTCGACTATTACGGCCGGAAAGGGGAGGAGATGACGATCGCGGACCAGGCAAGCTGCACTCCCGGGAAGGGAACTTCCCCTCAGAACATGGTCGCCTGGCTCGAGAACAATGGATTCGACGTGACGTGGGGCGAGCACGGTTCGCTCGACATGCTTCGCGCCAACCTGGACAAGGGGATTCCGACTCTCGTCGAGTGGATCGATTACGGAGGGCATTGGGTGCTCGTCGTCGGATACGACACGCGCGGCACCGAATCGCCGCGTGACGACGTCATTTGGTTTGCCGATCCGGCCGACGGCCACGACGGCGTCCGGGATGGGTTGACTTCGTTCAACACCCGCCGTTTCGACTCCATGTGGTTCGACGCTTTCCTGTTCGACAAGCCGATGGAGAAGGTCTACATCACGGCCGTCCCTTCGAAGCCCGCCGACCAGGATTGATGCGCGGCCGCGACCTCGTTCAGGGCCGGGCTTGAGAAAGCCGGAGCCTCGAGCCGGGGGTGAGACGCGTTTGGAGCAGGCCGAACGGAGCCTCGCTCCGAAGTCGATCAGTTCAGCGGTCCGCCGAGCGCGGCCAGATCCTGGCGGAGGGTTTCGTCCTCCGGAACGAGCCTGCTCGCCCGCGTCAGCGCGCGGCGCGCTCCAGCGGAATCTCCGAGACCGGCCAGCGCGGCGGCCAGATTTCGGTGCGCTGCCGGGTTGCTGGGGTTGATCTCGGCGGCCCGCTCCAGGTACGTGCGCGCCTTGGCCAGCTCACCCTTCGCCCCGTGAAAGACGCCGGAGTTGAGCCAGATTTCCTCGCTGGAAGGAAACCGGCGCCGTCCTTCAGCGAACACCGCCGCGGCACGCTCCGCGTCGCCCCGTTCGCGGTAGTCGAGAGCGAGCCGGACGATGGCCATCTCGCGGTCGGCGATGCCGTAGTCGACCGCCGTCCAGAACTCGCGATCCGCATCCGCGAGGTGCCCCCTCGTGCGGTACACGATCGAGAGGTTATGGTGTGCCGATGCATAGCGCGGATCGGCGGCAATCGCGAGGCGGAACGTCTGCTCGGCTTCGTCGATCTTTCCGGCCCCGAACTGGGAAGATCCGAGGTTGTTGAGCCGACGGGCTTCGGCACGATCTCCGGATTCTCCGGCGCTCACCCCGGCGCTGCCAGGGGGAGGACCGCCGAGGTATCCAAGCGCCCGGAGCTTCGCCATTTGCTCCCGCTTTGCGTCCTCGCCGATCGCCGGCTGAGCGACTGATTCCCTGGGCAGAAGGCGGGTGTAGGACACCGTTCCTCGGTCGGTATCCCCCGGGCTCAGCAGCCAGTTCGGAGCGACTCCGGGCATTTCGCTTCCCCGAGGCAGGCCCGCAAGCGCGAGAAGCGCGGGCGCGACGTCGAGGATCTCGAGTCGTTGACGGTTCGCGGTTCGAGACACGCGTGGGCCGGCCGCAATGAAGACCCCCTCAGGACGATGCCACCACTCCGCCGTCGCCGTCTGAGTCCCTGACTCCACGGGTGGACGGTCGCGTCCCCAGGTGAAACCATGGTCGGAAACGATCACGAGGGTCGCGTCGTTGCCGGCGCGTTCGGCGACTTGACCAATCCATTGGTCCACCTTCGTGTAGTAGCGGTCCGGAACGCCGCCCCACCGCAGGGCTTCTTCGCTCGTGATGCCGGTCATCGCCGGCGGGCGGTGGGCTCCGAACAGGTGCCCGACCACGTCAGTTCCCTCGAGATAGATGAAGATCGCATCCGTATCGCGCTCCAGTTCGTGCGCAGTGAGCCGTTCGACAGTCAGCGTGGCCGCAACGAGACGGGTGAGTCCTCCCACCGGGCTCTCCCAGGACGAGCCCCCCCGGCTCGCCTCAGCCAGCTCCCGATCGTCGACGCGCGCGAAGGGCGCCAGCATGGCCGCCGTCACGTCTGCCGGTCGGACCTGAAGCCGCCGGGCAACGACGCTGGCCTCTTGCGGTGCGGCGACCCCGGGCGAGTCGACCTCGAGGCCGATCAATTGCTCGGTGAGCCGATCCGAGTAGATCGTGATTCCCGCCTGAGCCGTTGCTGGGAATGTCGCCCACCATCCGATGACGGCCGTCTCGCGGCCTGCAGCAGCGGTCATCTCCCACAGAGCGGGTACCTTTCTCGATCCGCTCCCTACCGGACGCGCCGACCCGTCCACCGTGTCTGTTTCGAGGAAGTCGAGCACGCCGTGAACCTCCGGCGGTGTTCCGGTGGCAATGGTGGTCCAGACCACGGGTGAGATCAGCGGTGGAGGTACGTCGAGAACGGCGTGCGCGCCCCGCGTGACGATCGCCTGCAGATTCGGCATCGCGCCGGCTGCCATCAGCTCATCGAGCAGCCGCCAGTCGAGAGCG
>JBHEOL010000335.1:0-31490 GCA_046261635.1 Thermoanaerobaculia bacterium
CGCCGAGGTAGAAGGAGGGAACGAACTGCTGAACGAGCCGCAGCGGCTCGACCGTCCCGCTGGCGCTCGCCATCGGGATCGCCAGCGCGAGCCAGTCGCCCGCACCGACCGCGTGCCGGAAGGCCTCGTCCGGATCGAGACCCACGGCCCGCTCGCTTCCGGCGATCCAGGCGAGAAACGGCAGCAGCTGAACCGCGGTCAACGCCGCCGATCCCGCGCCGGCGACGATGGCTCCTCGCCAGTCGCGGGGAAGCAGAATCGCCAGAGTCGCGAGAGCGCCGATCGCCGCATACAGCGGCTCTCCCCCGAGAAAGGCGAGAGCCAGCGCCCCGATCAGCGCGCAAAGCGGCCCCGCGGTCCTCTTCTCTTCCCTCTCGGCCGCGAGGCGGAAGACGAGCGGCAGCCAGGAGAAGCTCGTCAGGTTGTTGTTGATGTCGAGCAGCGAAAACACCGGCCCCGAGAGCATCAATGCGATCGCGGCGGTCAGGGCGGGACCCTCCGCCGCCCAGCGCCGGAACAGAGTCCACGCCCCCCACCCGAGGATCGCGAGATGGAGAATCAGGAAAACCGAGTACGCGAGGCTGAACGGAAGAACGAGAAAGAGCCACGCTGGCGGATAGAAGACTCCGGTCTGCGGATTCGCGAGCCACGGCTCGCCTCCCCCGTTCCAGGGGTTCCAGAGGGGAAGGTCGCCGGCGCGCAGAGCCTCCGCGGTGTGCCACCGCAGCGGAAGAAAGTAGCTCTCGTGATCGCGGAAGGTAGGCACTTCTCCGCGCGCGAGCACACCGGCGAACGGGGCCGCCGCGGCAACCAGAAGCAGGAGAGCGACCGCCACGCGGTTCCGCGTCGACACGTTCATCGCCGCCTCAGGAGCTTTCCGGCAACGCCACCGCTTCGCGGACGATCTTCCGCATCAGTTTGACGCCGAGCGAGAAGAACCGGACCCGGATCTTCTCGTCCGGACCATGCACGCCCGCCCCGTCGTAGTAGTTCACCATGAAGGGCATCACCCCGTAGGTGGGAATGCCATGCGCGCGAAGAAAGCGGCTGTCGGAGCTCCCGGTGGAAACGAACGGACCCGCGACCGAGCCCGGCATCTCGTCGGTGAAGATCCGGCTGACCAGCGCGAAGATCGGCGTGTCGATCGGAGACGGGGGCGAGGGGTCGCCCTGGAGGATCACCGAAACCTCGGCGTTCGCACCCACCGCCCGCCGGATCTCATCGAGGAACGGATCGGGATCGGTCCCGGGGAGGAGCCTCACGTCGATCTCAGCCCGCGCCGACGAAGGGATGACGTTCACCAGATCGCCCGCGCGAAGCACGGAGAGCGCGACCGTGTTCTGGAGCAGCGCCATCGTACCCGGCGAGAGGTTGTCCATCGCCTCGGTTCCGAAAAACTTCTCCGGCGCGCGGAGAATCTCTCCCTGGATTCCCGGCTTGACGCGGCCGAGGGAGCGAAACTGCGCGGCGACACTCGGAGTGAGCCGGCTCGGCGTCGGAATGTCGAGCACGCCGCCGACCGCACGCACGAGCTTCGCCGTCGCGCCTCCATCCGCGGGGGGGACCGAGCCGTGGCCGGGCTCTCCGCTCGCCTGGAGCTCGACCCACAGCGGCACTTTCTGATCGATCTCGATACCCCACCACCGCACGCGATCGACGACGGTCTCGTTGGCGCCCCCTTCGTTGAAGACCCAGCCGACTCGCTCGAACAGCTCGGGATGAAGCTCGAGGAGCCGCGAGACGCCCTTCAATCCCCCCGCCTCTTCGTCGGCCACGGCGAGAAAGATCAGATCGCGCTCGAGCGGAGCCCTTCGTCGGTGCAGGTCGAGCATCGCCATCAGGTGAGCGATGCCGAGAGACTTCGTGTCGAGGGCCCCGCGGCCCCAGAAGTACCCGTTGGCCCGCCGTCCACCGAACGGCGGCACACTCCACTCGGCGGGATCGGCCGGCACGACGTCGATGTGGTGCAGAAGCAGAAGGGCCGGCGCCTGCTTGCCCGAGGGAATCCGCGCCCAAATCGATTGCCGGGCGGGATCCTCGCCGATCAACCGCGACTCGATCCCCTCGGCTTCGAAAATGCGCCGGAAGAACTCCGCGCCGCGGGTCTCGTTCCCGGGTGGGTTGGAAGTGTCGAGGCGGAGGTACTCGACGAGGAGCTTCTCGGCCTCGAGCTCGGCCGGATCCTCGGCGCCTGCCCCTGCGCGCCGGCAAGCCCCCAACCCGGCGGCCAGGGTCAGCATGAGCCCAACGGCGAGGGCTTGAGTATGGAATCGGCGCATCGACCTTCGGGAGTATAGACGACAAAAAGAAAGAGGGCGCTCTCGCGAGCGCCCTCTCTGGTTGAAGCGAATTGCTTCTTACTGTCCGGTCTGAACGCCTTCCGGCCAGACGATGAACGTGCCGTTCTCGTACACGATATCGCAGTCGAAGTTCGTGGTGGTCGGACCGTAAACGGCCGCCGCCACTGTGCCATCACGGCCGCCCGAGATGATCTGGTACTGCTGCGCCTTCACGGCAGTGGCGCTGGCGAGCGGGAACGCAGCGTTCGTCGTATAGACATACGGGGCGCCCCATCCGTCATTCTCGGGGAGCTGGCGGATGTAGGTCGGCGTCAGAGCAGTGGAGAGCTGAGTATGCGTGGGCGCGCCACCGGTGAGCTTGACCCATCCGGCCGCGTTGTAGGAGTTGGTGTCGGTCGCGCGGGCCTCCCAGGCCGTGGCGATCGAGCGCATGTCAGCCATGGTTCGCTTCTGCTTGGAGCGCTGCATGGCGGTGAGAAGGTTCGGAATCGCAATCGCGGCGAGAATGCCGATGATCGCGACGACGATCAGCAGCTCGATGAGCGTGAAACCTTTCTGCTTCCTGGAAATCTTCATCATAAAAATACTCCTCCTGTCGTTGTTCGGGTCAACCGATTCGACCCTTTCCATCTCAATCGACGTGCCACTCACCATGAGAAGCAAGTCGCCTGAATAGAGCTACTTACATTTCGTTACATCCATGCGCTGACATTCCGCGACAACCACCGATGCCCATAAGTGTCAGTCCGTCGTCTGGACCCCTTCGGGGTAGACCTGGAACGAGCCATTCGAATAAACGATGTCGCAATCGAAGTGCGTGGTTCCCCCGACCTCGGCCGCCGGGGAGACGATCCCGTCCCTGCCGCCGGAGATGATCTGGTACGTATGGGCGCGCACGGTTCCCCCCCAGGCCTCGTCCGTGGTGAGCGTCCATGGGACCCCCCATCCGTCGCGGTCCGGGATCTTCCGGATATAGGTCGGGATGAGAGCCTCAGTGAGGTCGGGGATCGGCACGGAGTTCGGCAGCTGCGCCCAACCGGCAGCGTTGTACCGGCTCGCATCGACCTCCCTCGATTCCCACGCCCCCGCGATCGCGCGCATGTCACCCATGGTCCTCTTCTGCTTGGCCCGCTGCATCGCGGTAATCAGGTTTGGAATGGCGATGGCGGAAAGGATGCCGATGATGGCAACGACGATCAGCAGTTCGATCAGAGTGAAACCGTGATTTCTTTCAGGGCGCATTCAATCTCTCCGAGGACTTGGTAGTCCAACGGTCGTGCCACGGTCATTTGGACGGCAACTGATTGGGAACAGGCGATATAACGATAGCACAGCCACCGAATTACGACACATCGCGGCGCCTCACGGCGACGAAATGCGTCACCTCGGGGCGGCCCAGCTCTCCACGAGGTCGCACGTCAGATCGATCCCCTCGAGGAACCAGTCGATCCGGAGCCGCTCGTCGACGCCGTGGATTCCCAGGGTCTGGAAGTAGTCGACCGGATACGGCCAGAAGCCGTATGCGTCGATTTCTCGGAGCCGCAGAAACCGCGAGTCGGTTGCGATCTCGGGCATCACGAGCGGACCGACCGCGACGTCCCCGTAGTGATCCCTCACCGTCTCGCGCAGAAGATCGAAGAACGGGGTCGCCGTGGACGAGAGCGGCGTCGCGGGCATCTGCGTGATCACCTCGAAATCCACACCGTCAGCAATCTGCCCGCGAAACCACTCCAGCCGGTCTTCGGCATCCTGGTCCGGCAGATTGCGCAGCGCGACGTCCATCTCGAACCGGCCGTCCTCGCGTTCGGTCACTCCCGCGGCCCACACCGTATTCGCCGTCAGGTCGCGGTAGTTCTTCGGGAGGAGCCAGAATCTCCCGGAAGCGATCGCCCCGTCGATGTCCGCCAGCAGATCTCCCCCTCGCAGACGGTAGGGAGCCACGCGCCGAAAGTACTCCGTCACCTCGGGCAGCAGCCGCTCGGGCAAGTCCGCCTCGAAGAACGGCTCGAGATCGATCCGGGCTCGCCGGAGGATCTCGCGGCTGTCGGAGGCGAGCCGGACGAAGGTGGTCGGTTTCGATCCGATCTCCACTCCGAAGTACTTCACCTCGTTCCGCACCGTCTCGGTGATTCCACCCTCGTTCACCGCATAGCGGATTCCCTCGAGCACGTCCGGGCGGTTGTCGGTGATCCACTCCATCCCGAGTGTCCCACCGGTCTCCTCGTCGGCGACCACCAGCAGGACCAGGTCGCGTTCGAGCGGAGCCGCGGCGTGCAGCTTCGCGAAGGCGATCACGTGCGCGATCGTGATCGATTTCATGTCGAGCGCGCCGCGCCCCCAGATCTGGTTGAGCTCGATCTCGCCCGCGAACGGCGGATTCCGCCATTCGCTCGGGTCGGCCGGCACCACGTCGATGTGGCTCAGCAGCATGAGCCCCTCGCCCGGCCTGCGTCCCGGAATCCGGGCATACACGCTTCCCCTCCCCGGGACAGGCTCGATCAGCTCCGCTTCGACTCCGCGGCGCCGAAGCTCCTCAATGAGAAACAGCGCCCCTTCGGTCTCGTTGCCGGGAGGATTGCTCGTATCGATCCGGAGATAGGCCTGGAGCATCTCCACCTCGGGCGTCACCTTCGCCTCACGCGGGATGTACAGATCCTCGTCCGGCGTCCGGCGCTGCATCCACCAGATCACCGTCCCCCCCGCGATCGCGACCAGAAGAATCGCGGCGAGGGTTCTGTAGAATGCGCGGGACAAACGAAAGCGCCTCATGTCGGTCAACTCAGACTCTGCTCCCCTCGGGATCTCAATCGTCATCCCCGCGTTCAACGAGGAACGGCGGCTGCCGGAGAGTGTACGCAAGGTCGCCACTTACATGCGAGAGCATTCGGCCATTCGCGAGCTCATTCTCGTCGACGACGGCAGCCGGGACGGCACCGCGGCGCTGATCCGCCAGTTCGAGCGAGAGATCCCGGGCGTCCGAGCCGTCTCGTACTTTCCGAACGGCGGAAAGGGTTACGCCATCCGGCGTGGAGTGCTGGAGGCTTCCCCCGGTCTCGCGATTCTGATCACCGACGCGGACATGTCGACTCCGATCGAGGACCTCGGCAAGCTGATCCCGGCACTGTCGGCACACGACGTCGCCATCGGATCGCGGGCACTCGAGGCCAGCAGCATCGGAGTCCGGCAGGCCTTGTACCGGCAGTTCATGGGCAAGATGTTCAACCGCCTGATGCGCATCATCACGGGAATCCCCTTCGACGACACGCAATGCGGGTTCAAGCTGTTCTCGGCGCGGTCGGCGAAACCGGTTTTCGCCGAAGCAACCGTCGACCGTTTCGCCTATGACGTCGAGGCGATCATCATCGCCTCACGGCTCGGGTTCCGTGTCACCGAAGTGCCCGTCCGCTGGAACAACGACGCCGACTCCAGGGTCCGGATCCTGAGGGACTCGTTCCGGATGCTGTTCGACATTCTCCGCATCCGGCTCAGGGTCGGCCGCTATCGCCGCTGATCCAGGCAGCCTACCTCCTCGAACGGCGCCGGCTCCGAGCAGCAGCAGGGTCAGCCCCGAAATCGACATCCCCGCGAGAACGAGCGGGTTGGAGTACCGCATCCGCACCGTGTGGCGGCCCGGCGGGACGACGATCCCCTGATATCCCAGATTGACGGGACGCAACTCGGCAGGTTCCCCGTCGAGGGTGGCCGACCAGTAGCGGTCCGCGGTGACGCTCATCACGAGAAGTGCGGCCCGCTCCACCTCCACCTCGATCCTGGCGGTACTCGACGTCTCGGCGGCTTCGATCACCCGCCCCTCTCCCTGCTCGAAATCCGGGTTCCATTCGACGAACGCGCCTCGGGGAGTCCAATCATCCCGGACGATGGACTCGACGACCTCGCCCGGGCTGGAGACGCGCGCGATCCGGTCCGCAAAGTAGTAGCGCGGGTGCTTCTCTCCCTCGACGAACCGGATTGGGTGGGCGCGTTTGAGCTCCCCTTTCACCCTGGCCCGCTCCTGCTCGAACGGCTGGAGCTCCGCCCTGTACCAAGCGTTGGACATCGACATGAACGCCTCGCGCCATCGCGGGGCTCCCTCGTCCCTCGCCTTCCACATCGCTTCGACCAGTTCCACCGTCGGCAGCAGAGCAGTCTTGTCGTAATCGCGCTCCAGCACCATCGAGTAGCCCCATGTGGAGGGGGTCTGCGGATAAAGTCCGTTCCTGACGATCCAGTAAACCGCCTCCCCCGTGCCGAAGTACTTCTTCGCCTCCTCCGTGCTCCCGTACCAGTCGGATTCATGGAAGACGCGGTAGGAATGCCTGCGCTCGTCGAGCTCGGCGACGACCGGCGGCGGCGTGAAGAAACTGCGCGGAAGGCGCGGAACTACGTCGAGCGTGACCGGGGCGAGCTCGGCGACCGTGAATACGACGACCGCGGCGAACCAGATCCGGCTCCGATGCTGCCAGCCGACTCTCGCTCCCCACAGCAGGAGCAGCACGACCGCCGCGCGACCCGCGACCATCCACCAGTCGACGCGCATCAGATCGACCATCAGCTCCGCTGTCCGGGGATTGCGGATCCCCCATAGTTTCACGAAGAGCCGCTCGAACACGTCCGCCCAGGTGAAGAGCGCCATCCCGGCCGCCGCGACACCCACCGCCGCCGTAAACCCGATCGCTCCGTCGATCAGCTTTCGATCGCCAGCCACGAGCCGGTCGAACATCATCGCCGAAAAAACCATCAGGGCGAACAGACCGATGAAAGCCCACTTCTCCGGATAGCGGACCGATTTCGCCAGCCCGGCATCGTAGAGAAAACGGAACAGCGGGGTGTTCCCTCCCAGCGCCAGCACGGCCGAGAACAGACAGAGGAGCCCGACATAACGCGAGCCTCGCGGGCGGACGGCGAAAGCCCCCGCGAGCAGCGCGACCGAAATCAGTCCCGCGTAAATGCTGAAGATGAACGGGGATCCGGTGCCGGGATAGAGCGATGAAGCCCAGTACCAGGTGCCTTTCTGATAGATGTGTCCGAAGATCGCGGGGAAGACCAGCTCGAGCGGGCGCGCCCACGGCATGCTCCAGGCGGTGACCAGATCGAAGTCGAACGCCCTCGCCCGGGCCGAGACGCCGATGTGGCCAGCGGCCGGCATCAGTTGGGCCGCCCCCGCAAGCATCCCCGCGCTGATCATTCCTGCTCCGGTGACCAGGATCGTCATCAGCCGGCGAAAGCCGGCTGAGCGCTCGTGCCAGACGCGATAGAGCGCGTACGTCCCCACCAGAAACCAGGTCTGCACCAGCGAGGTCGGCTCGCCCGCGAGAGCCTGAATTCCCATGAACAGCGCCGCCAGCGACGCGTCGCGGAAGTTCGGCCTCAGCATGGCTTTCCGCGCGAAGAGGAAGACCAACGGGCACCAGGCGATGACGAAGAGGATCGGCAGAAGATTGATCATCGAGACGATCACCCCGCCGATGCCGTAGATCAGCCCTCCGAAAATCGAGCTCTCCCGCCTCAGGTCGAGAGAGCGGAGAAAGAAGTACATTCCGATCGCGGCGATCGCCGGATGCACGAGGATGTGCAGCAGGAACCCCAGATCGTAGGACGGAAGTAGGATGAGCCACTGGGGCGGATAGAAAACCTCGTACTCGGGGTTCGCCGCCATGGGCTGGCCCGCTGAGTAGTAGCGGTTCCACCACGGAAACTGCCCTGAGAGGAGAACCTCCCGCACGATCCTCCTGGTCGGGTAGTAGTAGCGCGTGAGGTCGCGGATGAAGAAGCGATTTCCGAGAAAGAGGACGTCGGCGAAGATGATGACGACCGAGGAGATGAGGAGAAGGACCGCGGCGAGCTCACCGCGCCGGTTGGTTTGCGCTTCCATCTGGACGCGTGATTGTAAGGGAAGCGGCCCGCGGGCACACGAGGTCCCCGAGGGGCCCCGACCCGGGCGAAGCTCCGACTCCAAAGGGATGCCGCGACCCCTGTGCTATTCTGCCGCCGGACCCGCCGAAGAGCCGCAATGCAACCAAGGCACGGAAAAAAGATCGTCGTCGTCCTTCCCGCCTACAACGCAGAGAAGACCCTCGTTGCGACCTTCGAGGACATCCCGAAGGACTGGGTCGACGAAATCCTTCTCGTGGACGACTGCTCGAAGGACCGGACCGTCGAGGTCGCGCGCTCGCTCGGTATCCGGACCGTCGTCCATCCGGCGAATCGCGGCTACGGAGCAAATCAGAAGACCTGCTACCGGACCGCGATGGACGAACTGGGCGGCGACATCATGGTGATGGTGCATCCCGACCATCAGTACGATCCCACGATCATCCCGGACCTCGTCAGACCCCTGATCGCCGGAGAGTGCGATGCCGTCTTCGGCTCACGAATGCTCGGCGGCCGGCCGATCGAGGGCGGGATGCCGAAGTGGAAGTACTTCGCCAATCTCTTCCTCACGATGGTCGAGAACGCCACCTTCTACGTCTTCCTCTCGGAATATCACTCCGGGTTCCGCGCCTATTCGCGGCGGTTCCTCGAGTCGATCAATCTCGAGGCGAACTCGGACGACTTCGTTTTCGACACGGAGATCATCGCGCAGGGTGTGGCGGCCAACATGACCGTCCGCGAGGTTCCGATCCAGACCCGCTACTTTCCCGAGGCGTCCCAGATCGGTTTCTGGCGCTCGACCCGGTACGGGTTTGCGATTCTGAAGACGATGGTCCTGTACAAACTGCACCGGAAAGGGATCTGGTCGCATCCGATCTTCCGCCCGCCTTCGACTTCCGCGGCGAAGAGCAGCAACCCGGGCGGCTGAGGCCCGGATGAAGACGGGATCGACGGCCTGGTGCCTTGCAGCTGCCCTCCTTTCGGCCACGCTCGTCTCTGCCATCCTGACGTCCCGTGGCTCGTTGAGCGGAAGCTACCGGATCGATGAAGCGCACAAGCTCTCCGAGACCGTCTTCCTCCGGCTGCTCCTCGAGGGGAGGTTCGCCGATCCCGCCTGGTTCGGCCACATCGTCGACCGGACGAATCCTCCCGCGGGAAAGTACCTGCTCGGCCTCGGCCTGCTCGCTCAGGGCCAGACACTTCCCGATCGTCCTTCACTCTCGATCCTGAGCGTCGACGGAACCATTCCGCCAATGCACCCGCCGGAGGAAACCCTGCCTTACGAGCCGCTTCTGATCCCGGGACGGCGCGCGGCCCTCGCCGCAACCGCCCTCACCGCGGCGCTGCTCTCGTGGATCGCGCTCCGTTTCGCAACGCCCCTGGCCGCCGTGGTCACGGTCGTTCTCTTCGCGTTCTCCTTCCCCGTTCTCGGCTGGGGAGCCTCGGCGATCTTCGATCCTTTCCTGACTCTCGCGATCCTCGCTCCTCTTCCGCTACTGGTCTCGCTCGCGGATCGCGCCGCCTCGGCACGGCTCGCGCGGCTCGTCACCGCCGGAGCTCTCTGCGGAGTCGCATTCCAGATTCGGTTCAGCGGGGGCGTCGCCCTGGCTGCAGCGCTCGCGTGTACGGTGTGGCTTCTCGCCCCCGGCCGGAGACAGATGGTGACGGGATGCGCTGCGCTGATCGCGGCGGCGGCCGTCACCGCCGTAGCGATCAATCCCTATTACTGGGCGGCAGCTCCGGCCGGCGAATTCGCGTCCAGCCCTCTGTTGAGGGTTCCCCGCCGGCTGGCCCTTCAGATCGCCGACCTCGGAGCTCTCTCCGCGCTCGTCTCCGGGAATGCCGAGGTGCTGGAGACCCCGTTGATGAAGGCGCGATATGTCGCCGAGATTGCGTTCGGAGATCCGCTGGGCGTCGTCGGGATGGTGCTCGCGATTGCGGCGATCGCTGCCGCGACGCGGCTCCTCCGGCGCGATCGTCCCACGGCGGTAATCTTCATCTGGGCCGTCGTGGTGGTCATCGTCTACGGCGGGTGGCTTCCGTTCGCGTGGCCGCGGTACATTCTGCCGATGATGCCCGCGCTCACCCTCCTGGCGGGACTCGGCGCCGCGGAAGTCGCCTCGCTCGTCCGCTCGAAAATCGAAGCGCGCCGGAGCGCCTCGTGAGCGTGGAGCGCCGATGGATCGCCGCAGTCGTCGCGGCCCATCTGGCAGCCGGACTTCTCCTGCTGACTCCCGGCTACATCCGGCCGGACTCGGTCGCCGTCTACTCCTGGATCCGCTCGATCGTGTTCCATGGCGATCTGCTCTTCTACGACGAGTGGCTCGGCTTCGGAATGATCCGCAACGGTGTGCCGCTGGTGAAAGAAGTCACGGAGCTCGGAACTCTCGCGAACCACTGGTGGGTCGGGACGTCGATGGTCTCGGCACCCTTCTATCTTGCCGCGCATCTGGTCGCGAAGTGGAGCGAGCCGTCGCCGAACGGCTTTCTCGGCATCTATGCGATGACGCTGGCCTGGGTCTCGGTTCTGTTCGGCGCCGCGGCCTCGGTTGCGGCGCTGCACATTCTGCGCAGGCAGCAGATCGCGATCGGAGCGGCGCTTGGAGCGATTGCCGCGATCGTCGTCGGAACTCCGATGCTCTGGTACGAGCTTCGGTTTCCGCTCGGGACTCACCTGGCCGGCATCGCGATCATCGGGGCGCTCTGCCTGGCCCTGGTTCGGGCCGAGGAGCATCGGGAGCTCGCGCTCGACATTCTCTGCGGGCTGCTATTCGGTCTCGCCGTGACCACGCGCCTCCAGCACTTCGTTCTCGCGCCCGCCGTCGCCTGGCACCTCCGCCGATCGGGCCGCTCCTGGAGCCGGCTCTTTCTGGTGGGCCTCGCATCGCTCGTCCCGTGGGGCGCGCAGGCCGTCGCGTGGACGGCCGTCTACGGTCAGCCGCTCGGCCCCATCGCAGCCGGCTCGAGTCCCGTGGGTGGAACCTGGATGGTCTTCCACACCATCGCTCTCGATGAGGTCCTCTTCTCGAGCTTTCACGGCCTGCTTCCGTGGTCGCCAGTCGTTGCCCTCGCGGTCGTGGGATGGGTTATCGAGAGGAAGCGGTTTCCTCTCGCCACGACTCTTCTCCTGATGTTCGCGGGCGAGTGGCTGGCCAACGGCCTGCTCGACCGCTACTGGTGGGGCGGGATGTCGTTCGGGCCGCGGCGTTTCGTCGCCCTCGCCGTCCCGCTGATGATCGGGTTGGGATGGTTTCTCGCCCGGACGAAGACGGCCGGGGCGCTCGCCGCAGCAGCCGCGGCCGCGTGGGGTGTCGCCCTGGCGATTTCCGCCTCGTCCGGTTCGCTCGATCTGAGCGACGACCTGCTTCCGCGGGAGTTGCTCGCCGCGGTGGCATCGACCAATGGAACGGCTCTGACGGACTCGCTGGCGCGCGCCGCGCTGGTGCGCGCGCCGGGGCTCGCCCTCTCCGGACTCGGAATCGTCGTGCTCGTGACGGTGGCTCTATGGCCCGCAATGCGCGGCGTCCGGCGGAGCACCGTCGGGCTCGTATTCCTGAGCCTGCTGTCGGTCGCGGCAGCCGCCTTCGCGGTCGCGCCGACTCGCGAGCGCGCCGCTGCGGAGATCGCGCGCTTCGGCATCGACACCGAGAGGGGGAGAGTCGCCGGACCGCTCCTCGACGCCCGCGGACTCCTCGGCGAGGAGCTTCGGTTTCTGGAGCGGCGGGGACGCGAAGAAGAGGCCGCAAGAACGAAGGCGCTGATCGAGAACATCGACCAGCGCCTCGCGGAAGTCCTGACCGGCGATCAGTAGATCGGGAACTCGCGGCAGAGCGCGAGCACCTGCGACTTCACCTCGGCGATCACCTTCTCGTCTCCCTTCGAGTCGAGCACACGCACGAGAAGCTCGCCGATGCGATCCATCTCGGTCTTCCCCATGCCGCGCGTGGTCACGGCGGGCGTTCCGATGCGCAGACCCGAGGCCACCATCGGCTTGTTCTGATCGAACGGAATGGTGTTCTTATTGACCGTGATGTTCGCATTCTCGAGCATCTTCTCGCCGTCCTTGCCGGTGATGCCTTTCGAAAAGACGTCCGTCATGAACAGGTGATTGTCGGTTCCTCCGGACACGATCCGGAATCCGGCCGACCGGATCGTCTCGCAGAGAGTTCTGGCGTTGTCGAGGATGCGCCCCTGATAGGCCTTGAACTCCGCGGAAGCCGCCTCCCTGAAAGCGACGGCTTTGGCTGCGATGACGTGGACGAGCGGGCCTCCCTGGATCCCGGGGAAGAGTGCGCGATCGAGGTCCTTTGCGTACTTCTCCTTGCAGAGCACGAGTCCCGCGCGCGGACCGCGGAGGGTCTTGTGGGTCGTCGTGGTGACGAAGTCGGCGTGCGGGACCGGCGAGGGATGGAGACCTGCGACGACGAGGCCGGCGATGTGGGCGATGTCGGCCATCATGAGGGCGCCGACCGAATCGGCGATCTGCCTGATGCGCTCGAAGTCGATGATCCGCGAATAAGCCGAGGCCCCGCAGATGATCAGCTTCGGCCGGCTCTCCTCGGCGAGCTTCTGCATCTGGTCGTAATCGATCCGCTCGTCGTCCTTCCGTACACCGTAGGCCACGACCTTGAAGTCCCGCCCGCTGTAGGAGAGCGGATGCCCGTGCGTCAGATGCCCTCCATGCGAAAGATCCATTCCCATGATGGTGTCGCCCGGCCTGAGCATGGCGAAATAGACGGAGGTATTCGCCTGCGAGCCGGAGTGCGGCTGCACTTTCGCGTGCTCGGCCCCGAACAGCGCTTTCGCGCGCTCGATCGCGAGGTTCTCGACGATGTCGGTCGGTCCGCAACCGCCGTAGTACCTCTTGCCCGGATACCCCTCGGCGTACTTGTTGGTGAATACCGAGCCCGTGGCCGTCAGTACGGCGCGGGAAACGTGGTTCTCGGAGGCGATCAGCTCGATCGTCTCGTTCTGCCGCTTCGTCTCGACCGCGATCGCCTCCGCGATCTCGGGATCGGCTTCGGGCAGGGGCCGGTGGAGAGAGCCGGTGTGGTTCGCGTCAGACATTCCATTGACC
This sequence comes from Thermoanaerobaculia bacterium, assembly GCA_046261635.1. Taxonomy (GTDB): domain Bacteria; phylum Acidobacteriota; class Thermoanaerobaculia; order Gp7-AA8; family Gp7-AA8; genus JBHEPS01. The sequence goes on from JBHEOL010000335.1 coordinate 13,249, forward strand.
TCGCAGCTTTGCTGTACGTTCGCGCGCCGGAGCCGGCGCCTCGCGCATCATACCTTCTTCGCCGCGCTCCGATTCCTCCCCCGGATCGCGACTGAACCCGCTCGTTTCGGTCAGCAAGGCGCGACGTGCCGCCGCGATGTCCACTTCGGCGTCTGGCGGTCGAACCCGGCATTCTGTACGATGTTTTTCCGATGCCCAACTGGAGGAGCAGCGCGACTCTCACCGCCATCGGGTTCGCGACTCTCGTTCTCGTCGTTCTTCCGCTCGTCGCCTTCCCTTTCTATCGTGACAATCTCGCCACGCACTTTCAGCTTCGCGGAGAGCTCTCCGGGCAGTTGCGCGAGCTGACTCTTCCGCTCTGGAACCCTGAGGTCGGAGGCGGCCAGCCTCTGGGCGGCAACCCGAATTCGCTCGCCTTCTATCCGACGTTCGTACTCCACCTTTTTCTGTCTCCGTTCGTCGCATACACGCTCCACTTCATGCTCCATTGGCTGGCCGGCGCGTTTGCGATGGCGGCGCTGCTGCGGCGCGAGTCAGCGAGCCAGGGGTGGTCCACGTTCGGCGGTCTCCTCTGGCTCGTCTGCGGGGCCACGGTGTCGCTCTTTGCGTTCTTCAATCTGATCACGGCAGCGCTCTGGATTCCGGTCTGCCTTCTCGCTCTCGGCCGCCTCGGTCGCCGGACCGATGCCGCGGGAGTGCTCCTGCTCGGGACTTCATTCGGAATGTTCGCCCTGGCGGGCGAGCCGGTGATTCTCCTCGGCACCGCTGCCGCCTGCGCGGCCCTGGCGGTCCGGCACCTCTCGGTCCGCTTCGCGGGCGGGGTTCTGCTCGCGATCGTGGTCGCCGCGGTCGTCGCTTCCCCGATGCTCCTCGCATGGTCCGAGGTGGCGGGAGAGCTCGAGCGCGGCTCGCGTTCGTACTCCTCGGAGACGGTGCTCGCGGCATCGCTCTCGCCATGGGAGATGGCGGAGATCGCGCTCGGCCCGGTCCGGGGACTGATCACGGACGGCGGCGCGAGCGGTCTCGCCGCCTCGGGCGCGGTCGAGCGGTGGCCTCCACTTTTCATCCTCCTCTTCGTCGGGGCTCTCGCGATCCCGGCGCTCGCGGCGGCAGGGCGGGAGTTTCGCCCCCACCAGACCGCGGCCCTCCTGCTTCTTTTCCTCTCCGCGGGGACGTTCAACCCGCTGGTGCGGGGGGTGATCGAGCGGGTCGAGCTGCTCCGCTTCGGACGCTACCCGGAGAAGCTCGCGATTCCAGCATGCGCGCTTCTCGTGATTCTTGTGACGATGTGGCTGCAGCGCGACGCGAGGAGTCGAATCGACCGCATCGCGATCGCCGGCGGAATCACAGGCATCAGCGCGCTCATGATCGCGGCCGCGAGCCGCGCGGCGGACTGGCCGGCGCCGATGAGCCGGCGCATTCTCCTGTTTGGGGCTCTTGCAGTGGTGGTCCTCATCATCGGCCTGCTCCAGCCGACGCTCTCCAGAAAGCGGCTTCTCGCGATCCTCACGCTCGTTCCGGCGGCCGCGTTCGGACTTTGGGCGATACCGCTCGACTGGCGCGCGCCTTATGAGGACGTCCCCCCCGCGGCGGAGATGTTCGCGGGCGAGCGGATCGTGCGGCTCATCCCACCTGGAGTGTTCGGACGCGGTTCGACATCCGTCCGCGAGCTTTCCCGCATCTCCGCCGCGGCGGCGGACCCCACGTGGGGAGGCGCGCACGGGCTCTCCTACGCTCTCGACAGGTCGCCCGACGGGATGTACTCGCTTCTCTCGCGAATCGTCCAGGAGAGGTTCGCCTCGGGCGATCCGGAGAGGATGGCGCGATGGGCTGCGCTCGTCGGGGCCCGGGCGATCGTGAGCGAAGCCGGACTCGACTCCCCTTCTCTTCCCCGGATCGGCACGTTCGCGATCGGACCGCGCCGGGTCCATGTGTTCGAAGTTCCGGAAGCGCTGCCGATGGCGATGGGTGTGGGTGCGATCGAATCCGCAAGCTCGATCAACGAAGGGGTAGCTCGGATCGAGGCCCCTGGATTCGATCCGCACGCCATCGGGATCGGGCCTCCCGGATGGGAAAGCGACGGCACGGTGTCGGTCACCCGGATCGAGCGCGCCGCCGGCGAGTGGAAGATCGAGCTGACCGCGGAAGAAGCGGGCGCGATCCTGGTGAACGAGAGTTTTTTCCGGGCGTGGCGGGCCGAGGATCAGGATGGGCGGGCGCTGGGAACGTTCCCGCTCAACATCGACCGGCTCGGAGTCAGGATCCCCGAGGGGACGAGCAGCATCAGCGTGAGTTTCGGCCGGCGCCGCGCGTGGATCGCGGCGGCCTGGGCCGCGAGCTGGCTCGTGCTGCTCGTGGCGATGGGCGCCTCTCATCGCGAACTGCGAGCCGGTCGAGTGTAGCGATCGCCTCTCCGGCCAGGTAGAGAGATCCGCAGACGAGAACGGTCCCTTTCTGTCCGAGTGCCTTCACGAGCGCGTTGCGCGGGCGCGGAACGGCATCCATCGGCGCGTCGAAGCGCTCGCTGAAGTGCGCGAGCGCAGCCCGGGCGTCGAGAGCCCGCTCTGAATCCGGCTCCGTCAGGATGATGCGGTCGAATAGCGGGAAGAGACGATCCGCCATCGCATCGTAATGCTTGTCGCGGAGGACGCCGAAGACCAGGGTGCGCGGCCGCGGAAGCGTCTGCTCCACGAATGCGGCGACGCACTCGGTGGCCTGCGGATTGTGAGCGCCGTCGACCCATACGGAGGAGTCGCCGATCGCGAACCGCTCCAGCCGACCGCGCCACCGGGTCGCCGCAATCCCCCGGATGATCGTCTTCCGCTCGAGCCGCTGGAATCGGGGGCGGATCAGCTCAGCCGCTCGCGCCGCGAGTGCGATGTTCTCGACCTGATGCCGCCCGGCGAGGGGCGACTCGATCCGGAGTCGGCCGTCCGGGGTCTCGAGCGTGAACGCGAGGCCGTTCTCGTCAGCAGAGATCCGCGAGATGCGGCATTCTCGATGGAGCGGATGGAAAGGAACGTCCAGACGGTCCGCGCGCTTTTCGATCACTGCGAGCGCCGTCTCGTCGCGCGCGCTCGTCACCGCGACCGAGCCCCGGTGGATGATCCCCGCCTTCTCGCGGGCGATGGCCCGGATGGTCGTTCCGAGCCATTCGGTGTGGTCGAGCCCGATCGAGGTGATGACCGAGGCGATCGGCCTGACCACGTTCGTCGCATCGAGACGTCCGCCCATCCCCACCTCGAGGATCGCGATTTCCCGCTTCTCCCGTTCGAAAAGTATGAACGTCACCAGAGTCAGCGCCTCGAAGTACGTCGGCGTGATCTCGAATTTCGACTCGGCATCCCGGAGCCGGGCGATGGCGCCCCGGAGCTCGCGCATGCCGACCGGCTCCCCGTCGAGTTGCCACCGCTCGCGAATCGAGACGAGATGGGGCGAGGTGTAGAGGCCGGTGCGATAGCCGGCGGCGCAGCAGATCGACGACAGTGTCGCGGCAGTCGATCCTTTTCCGTTCGTTCCCGCGACGAGCACCGCGGGCACGGCACGCTCGGGGCGCCCCACCGCGCTCAGAAATACACGCATCCGCCCGAGTCCCGGGCGGATTCCGCTCGCCATGAGCGATTCGAGGTAACGCAGTTCCGCGTTCACGGGTTGAAGTGCGGCTCTCTCAGGACGCGAGAAGGCGGAGGCAGCGACCGAGCGCCGCTTTCATCTCGGTGCGCGGGACGATGAAGTCCACCATCCCGTGCTCGACCAGGAATTCGGAGCGCTGAAATCCCTCCGGCAGAGTCTGGCGGATGGTCTGCTCGATCACGCGCGGTCCGGCGAATCCGATCAGCGCCTTCGGCTCGGCCACGTTCAGGTCTCCGAGCATCGCGAACGAAGCGGTCACTCCTCCCGTGGTCGGGTCGGTGAGAACCGAGATGAACGGGATGCGCGCGGCGGATAGTCTCTGCAGCGCCGCGGAGATCTTCGCCATCTGCATCAGCGAGAGGATCCCCTCCTGCATACGGGCCCCTCCCGAACAGGAGATCACGATCAGCGGAACCTTCTTTTCGAGGCTGCGCTCGGCCGCCATCGTGATCTTCTCTCCGACGACCGATCCCATCGAGCCGCCCATGAAGTTGTACTCCATGGCGCAGATCACCAGCGGCGCTCCCTCGAGCTTTCCCTCGGCGCATACCACCGCGTCGTCCGGACCCACGCGCGCCTCGTAGACCTTCAGCCGGTCGCGATACCGCTTCGTGTCGCGGAAACGGAGCGGGTCCGCCGAGCGGATCTCCGTTCCGAACACCTTGTAGTGTCCGTCATCGAACAGGATCGCGAGCCGCTCGGCCGCCGCGATTCGAAAGTGATGTCCGCAGCGCGGGCAGACCATATGGTTCTGCTCCGCATCCTTCCTCAGGATGATCTCCCGGCAGTCGTCGCACTTGAGCCACATCCCCTCGGGAATGCGGGCTCGGGTGTCGGTCGGCTCCTTCGGCTTCTTTTCTTTCTTGAACCAGGCCATGGGCGGCCAGTAAAGCCTACAGGGCGGGGCCGAGTCAACGGAGAAGGTCTAACGCCTCGCCTTCATGGCCGCGGCCGCCTCGCGATCGGCTTCCTTCGTCCGCTCGCTCTCGCGCTTGTCGTGGAGCTTCTTGCCTCGAACCACGGCGATCTCGACCTTCGCGTTCCTTCCGACGAAATAGAGCCGTAACGGAACGATCGTCAGCCCCTTGTCTCTCACCTGGGACTCGAGCTTCGCCAGCTCGCGCCGGTGGAGAAGGAGCTTGCGGCTTCGCAGCGGCTCGTGGTTCTCCCGGTTTCCGTGAGCGTAGGGAGAAATGTGCGCGTTGAGCAGGAAAGCCTCTCCCTTCTGGAAGATCACGTAGCTGTCCGAAAGGTTCGCCTTGCCGTCGCGGAGAGACTTCACCTCGGTGCCCATCAGGGCGAGCCCCGCCTCCATCCGGTCGAGGACGTGATAGTCGTGAAAAGCCTTCTTGTTCGAGGCGATCAACTTTTCGCCCGGGGATTTCTTCGTTGTCATCGCGCGCATTCTAGTGGACTGTGTTCCCTCTCGGCTCGGTCGCTCGGAGCGAGGGCGAAGCCGCCGAACATGCCGAGCCCGCCGGCCGTCGGTCCGGGCGCCAAAGGAGACCTCAGCACCCCCCCCCGGAGGCCTGGCGGCATCGCCACCCGCGGTTTGCCTCTCTGATGCCAGCGACCCGAGCTGGTGTCGTCATGAGGATACGGCCGTGTGGTCAAGAAGCCACACCCGGGCCGCGACCCAATCGATCACGAAAACGATAACCCAAGTCTTATCAATAGGTTGACATTCATGTAACCGCTTGCCTGGAGTGGCACCTCCCTCGCTCAGGGAGGAAGTGGAAACCAAATGCGTCCTCATCGAAAAACTATCTCTACTCCAGTCGCGATCGAAGGGATCGGACTCCACTCGGGCATCTACACGAAGGTGGAGCTCCATCCGGCTGAGGCCGGCGCGGGGCTCGGTTTCGTGCGGACCGACCTCGGGAACCTTCGCATCCCCGCGCTCCAGGCCTCGACGACCGCCCTCGACTACGCGACGACGGTCGGCAAGGACGACGTCTCGATCGGAACGGTCGAGCATCTTCTCTCCGCGATCCATGTCGCGGGGGTGACGGATCTCGAGATCCGGATCGACGGCCCTGAAGTCCCGATCATCGACGGCAGCGCTCTTCCGTTCGTGCATCTTCTCGAGGCGGCGGGCATGCGTTCGTTCGAAGAGCGCATGGGAGTCCTGCGGATCGTGCGGGCGATCGAGTTGAACGAAGGCGAGAAGCGGATTCGGATCGAGCCGGCAGCGCGCCTTTCGGTCGATTACCGCATCGACTTCAACCACCCGGTGATCGGCCACCAGGCGGTGGCCTTCGACCTCGATTACGAGCGGTTCGTCTCCGAGGTGGCACCGGCCCGGACTTACGGCTTCATCCGCGACGTGGAACAGCTTCGCGCCGCGGGCCTGGCGCGCGGAGGCTCGGTCGAGAACTGCATCGTCCTCGACGACACGGGAGTCATGAACGGACCCCTTCGGTTCGAGGACGAGTTCGTCCGCCACAAGGTCCTCGATCTCATGGGCGACCTGGCCCTGCTCGGTTACCCGATCGTGGGAGCCATCTCGGCGGTTCGCGCCGGGCATGCCCTCCACTCGAGGCTGGTCGCGGCCATCCTTCGCTCTCCCGACTGCTGGGAGATCGACGGCCCGATCGCCGAGCCGGCTCACGAGAGCGCGCTCGCCTGGGCCTGACCCTGATCCACGAGGGAATTTGACCGGCGAGTCGGCTCCGGAGTGTGGTAAAACAGCCACACATGGGTCGGCGCTCCGTCGGATTCCTCATCCTCCTTCTTCTCGCCTCGGCTGCACGGGGTGAAGACGCGAAGATTCGGAACCTCCAAGCCCTCGAGGAGGCGGACCGGATCTCGGTTTCGTTCGACCTCGTTGGAGCCTTCGATGCGCCCGAGATCCGGCGGGCCATCGAATCGGGGTTGCCGACGGTCCTCGCCTACGACCTCGAGCTGATCCGGAAGCGGCCGAACTGGTTCGACGACACGGTCTCGCGGGCGCGGCTCGAGGTGGTCGCGACCTACAACTCGGTCACGCGCGAATACCTGCTCAACTACCGCCGGGACCGCCGGCTGGTCCGCTCGGAGATCTTCACTTCGCTCGATGAGTTGAAGGCGAGGATGTCGCGGATCGACGAGCCCGATCTGTTCTCGACGGCGGGTCGGAAGCCGTGGAAACTGCGGGTTCGGGTGAGAGCCGAGCTGCTGCGGCGCTACGTCTGGTACATCGTGCCGTGGGACGTGGCCACCCCGTGGGAGGACACGCGGGTCGAATCGACGGCCGGCGGCACGTCATGAACCTCGAAGGGCTGCTGCGATACCGGAAAGATCCGCGGTTGATCGTGACGGTCCTGCTCGCGACGGTGGCGGTCACGAGCTCGATTTATTACCTGGTTCAGCGCGCGAACGAGCTGAGTCCCGAGGCGCTCGGGAGCCGGCTCCTGCTGTTCGTCCTGTGGAACATCAACCTGGTCCTCATCATCGGGGTTCTGTTCGTCCTCCTGCGTGGGATCGTGAAGCTGCTGCTCGAGAGGAAGCGCGGGATCATGGGGTCCCGTTTCCGCTCGAAGCTGGTGGTGACGTACATCGCCATCTCGATTCTTCCGATCGTTCTGCTGTTCGTGATCGCGACGGATCTGCTCCGTCTGTCGATCGACCGGTGGTTCAACACCCCGGTGGAAACGATCGTGCGGAACTCGGAAGCAATCGCGCAGTACGCGCAGGACCGCGCGATCGGCGAGGCGGAAGCAGCGGCGCGGGAGATCGCCGCGGCGGAAGGTCCGGTCGAGCGCAGGCTGAACCACACGCGCGCCACGCATCAGGTCGACCTGGTGGGGATCTACGAAAACGGATCGGTGGTTCGGATCCTCGCGAACCCGCGCTCGCCCGTGCACTCGATCTCGGAGCCGTCCACGCAGTTCTTCGAGCAAATGCGCCGGGACGGCGTCGCCAGCCGGATCGATCCGATTCCCGAGGGAAAGTGGATCCGGGTGGCGGTGCCGATCGGCGAGGATCGCGCGGCAGTCGCGGGCATTCACATTCCCGCCGCCATGAGCAGGATGCTCGATCAGAACGTGGTCGCGTGGCACGACTACCGGCAGCTCGACACGCAGAGGCCCGCGCTCAAGGCCGCGCAGACGTCGATGTTCCTCACCATCACGCTGGCGATCCTGCTGTTCGCGCTGCTGGTGGCGATCTACGTCTCGCGACGGATTACGGTCCCTGTGGCGGCGCTCGCGGAGGGGACGCGGACCCTGGCCGGGGGCGACTACGCGCACAGGATCGAGGTCGAGGCGACCGACGAGTTCGGGGTCCTCATCGACTCGTTCAACGGAATGGCCGAGCAGCTCGACCGCCAGAGGTCGGCGCTCACGGAATCGAATCTCGAGCTCGTGGAAGAGCGCGCTTACCTGTCGACCGTCCTCGAGAGCGTCTCGACCGGAATCCTCGCCTTCAACGAGGACCGGGCGCTGTTGAGCATCAACCTGGCGGCTCTCCGGATTCTCCGGATTTCCGATCCCGAGCCCTCCACGCCGATCGACGCCATCCTCACCGAGGAGCTCGAACCCCTCGGCGAGTACCTCCGCGAGATGGGCGAACGGACCGCACGCTCGCGCGAGATCTCGATCATGAGAGGAGGTGAGATCCTCTACCTCGAAGTCTCCGTGTCGCGGCTGAAGGACGCCGAAGGACGAGGTGGATGGGTCGTCGCGATCGAGGACCTGACCCAGCTCGTTCAGGCGCAAAAGCTCGCCGCGTGGAGCGAGGCCGCGCGCAGGATCGCCCACGAGATCAAGAACCCCCTCACCCCGATTCAGCTCTCGGCCGAGCGGATCGCGAAGAAGTTTCGCAGGCAGGACCCCGATCTCGACCGGGCGGTCGAGGATGGCTGTAGAACGATCGTCAATGAGGTCGGGCAGCTCAAGCGCATGGTCGACGAGTTCTCGCGATTCGCCAGGATGCCGGCGGTCCACTTGCGGGAGACCGACATCGGGCAAATCGTCCAGGAAATGGCCACCCTCTACGGTGACGTGAAGCCGGAAGTCGCGATCGTCGTCGAGGCGGAGAAGGGAATCCGCGCCGTGGTCGATCCCGAGCAGATTCGTCGGGCGCTCATCAACCTCCTCGACAATGCGATCGACGCCACCGATGCCGGCACGATCTCGATTGCAGCGCGCATCGACGAGCGCGCACTCGTGATCGAGGTGCGCGACACGGGGCGCGGAGTGGACGAGGGCGACCGCGACAAACTCTTCCTCCCATATTTCTCGACCAAGCGATCCGGAACCGGACTCGGGCTCGCCATCGTTCACCGCATCGTCCACGATCACGACGGCACGATCGCCGTCCACGAAAACCAGCCGAGAGGGACCAGATTCCTCATCACCATCCCCGCATGAAGCGGCGGAACCAAAGCCCATGAGCCGCATCCTGATCATCGACGACGAGCCCGCGATTCGCGAAACCCTCCGCGACATTCTCGAGGACGAAGGGCATAAGGCCACCCCCTGCGAGTCTGCCGAGGAGGGGCTAGCCGCTTACGCCCGCGAGGATTTCGACCTCGTCCTTCTCGACGTCTGGCTCCCGGGAATCGACGGACTCGCCCTGCTCGAGAGGATCCGCGCGGTCGGTCATCCCCCTCCCGTCATCGTGATCTCCGGACACGGCAGCGTCGAGACCGCCGTGCGCGCCACCCGTCTGGGCGCCTACGACTTTCTCGAGAAACCACTCTCGCTCGACCGCGTTCTGCTCACCGTCACGCATGCGATCGCCGACCGCAGGCTCCGCCAGCAGGTCCGCGACCTCAAACGCACCTCCACGACGTTCGACGAGGTCCTCATCGGCGAGAGCGAGGCGATGCAGCGCCTCCGTACGCGCATCCTCAGCGCCGCCCGCTCCGCCTCCCGCGTCCTCATCACCGGGGAAAACGGCAGCGGCAAAGAGATCGTCGCCCGCATGCTGCACCGAGAGTCCCCGCGCGCGGACCATCCCTTCATCGCCGTCAACTGCGCGGCGATCCCCGACGAGCTCATCGAGTCCGAGCTGTTCGGCCACAAGAAGGGCGCGTTCACCGGCGCGACCGACGATCGCAAGGGAAAGTTCGAGCTCGCCGACGGAGGCGCGATCTTCCTGGACGAGATCGGGGACATGTCTCTTCGGACCCAGGCGAAGGTTCTGCGCGTCCTCCAGGATCAGCAGTTCCAGCGCGTCGGTGGCCACCAGACCATTCAGGTCGACGTCAGAGTCATCACCGCCACGAACAAGAACCTCGAGCAGCAGATCCATCTCGGCCATTTCCGCGAGGATCTTTATTTCCGCCTCAACGTGATCCCGATCGAGGTCCCTTCGCTGCGCGAGCGCGACGGCGACGTGCTGCTTCTGACCGACCACTTTCTCCGGCGCTTCGCCGCCGAGACTGGCCAGCGCGTCCGGAAGCTCACCCCCGAGGCCGAGCAGAAAATCCTCGCCTACTCCTGGCCGGGAAACGTCCGCGAGCTGCGGAACCTGATGGAGCGCCTGACGATCCTCGAGCCGTCCGAGAAGATCGGTCCGGAGGCCATCCCGGCCTCCGATCCCATCGCCCCCGCGGCCCTCGCCGCCCATACCGGCGACATGACTCTCAGGGAGGCGCGCGAGGTGTTCGAGCGGGAGTTCATCCTCCGGAAACTGAGCGAAGCGGGAGGAAACGTGAGCCGCGCCGCCGAGGCCCTCGGGGTGGAGAGATCGAACCTCTATCGGAAGCTCCACGCCTTCGGAATCCGCGTCGAGCGACGCTGATTCTCGCCCTCTCCGAGCCGCCTCGGAATGGAATACACCCCTGGGACCACGGGTTACTTGACACGCTCGCGGATGATCTCCTAGATTGTCCCCGCGCGCGGGAATAGCTCAGCGGTAGAGCGCAACCTTGCCAAGGTTGAAGTCGCGGGTTCGATCCCCGTTTCCCGCTCCAATCGAATTCCAACCGAAGACCGGCCCCGCGGCCGGTCTTCTCGTTTTTCAGCGCCAGAGCCACGGCCGTCCGGGCGCCCCCTCGATGTAAAACGCATTGCGGAGATGCTCGATCCGGAAGCGCCAGCCGGTCCAGTAGACTCCGATGATGTCGAACCGCACGCGGGTGCCTCCGCCGATTCTCCGCTCACGGCAGTAGCGCTCCGCCATCCTCGCGATGCGCAGCTGCTTGGCGCGGTTCACCGCCTCCTCCGGAGCGCCGCAGCGGGTCTGCTGGCGCGACTTCACCTCCACGAACGCGACGACCTTTCCACGGCACACGATCAGATCGAGCTCTCCGTTCGGGTAGCGGACGTTCCGGTCGAGCACCCGGTAACCGCGGAGCCGGAGGTACCACGCCGCGCGCGATTCCCCCTTCCGCCCCAGTTCGTGCGCGAGCAGCCGGGGGCGGACCAAGGTCGCGAGCCGATGCACGATGCGCTTCGAATGCGTCAACAGGGCGGACATCGAAACCGAGGCTACCTCGGGTTTCGGGCAGCCGGGAGAAACCGGACGCGGGGCCCACGAGGGGTAGAGCGTCCTTGCCTGGCGGCGGCCGGCCGAGAACCCGGCCACCTCACGATGGGACCTATACGCGGTGGAAGTGCTTCTCGATGTCGAGGTGGCGGATGTCGACGATGATCGGCCGGCCGTGCGGACAGGCGTAAGGGTTTGAGCTGGCGAGCAGGTCGGCGACCAGTCCCGCCATCTCGTCGCCCGAAAGAGGGCGATGGACCTTGATGGCGGCCTGGCAGGCGAGCGAGGCGACCACGCGGTCGCGAAGCCGCTTCACATGCGAGCCCTTCTCTTCCACCGCGCCATCGATCAGCTTCGCGAGGAAGCTCGGCAGGCTCTCCCGTCGGAGGATCGTCGGCACGGCGGAGATTGCGAAGGCGTTACCGGAGAACCGCTCGATGTCGAATCCGAGTGCGCGCAGCTCGTCGAGATGGGATTCCAGCAAGGCGGCTTCGCCGGCCGCGGTCTCGTGGATGAACGGTTCGAGAAGGCGCTGCGTCGGAGCACTGTCTCCGAGAGTCGCCTCGATCCGATCGTAAAGCACGCGCTCGTGAGCGACGTGCTGGTCGACGATGCGCAATCCCTCGGGGGTGTCGATCAGAATGTAGCTGTCGCGGTACTGGCCGACGATCCGCCCCTCCAGAGCTCCGACCGTCGAGGTTTCAAACCTCGGCGGAGGCGGCTGGACCAGAGGGCGGTCACGAAACAGCGGCGTGGCGGCAAAGTACGGGTCGGCGCCTGCTTCGGGCATCCCCTCGGAAACGACGGTGCCGGGGACGAACGACCCGCCGATCGACGAGCCGGAAGCCGGGAGCCAGCCGGCGCCCGAGTAGCCTGGCGGCACCGAAGAGTCGTCGCCTCCCAGGAGCGCGCTTCCGCGCGCGGGCGCTCCGAGGGCACGGCGGATCGCCTGCTCGACCAGCACATGGATCTGCCCCGAATCGCGAAAGCGAACCTCCGTCTTGGCCGGATGGACATTGACGTCGACCGCTTCCGGGTCGATGTCGAGAAACAGGACGACCGCCGGATGACGGCCGTCGTCGAAGGCCTCGGCCGCGCGCGTGGCGGCGTGCGAGAGGACGCGGTCGCGGACCGACCGGCCGTTCACGAAGAAGTACTGGTTGCGGCGGCTCCCGAGGGAGGCTTCACGCGAGACGAAGCCGGTCGCCAGGGCGGGCCCGATTGAAAACTCGATCGGAGCCAGATCCTTCGCAGCACGATTTCCGATCACCTGCAGGATCCGCTCGCGCAGGTCGACCGCCGGAGGGAGGTCGAGCACGACCCGACCGTTGTGCGAGACCGAGAACGATCGGGTGGGATCGGGAAGCGCGTAGGACGAAACCACGCCGACGATCGCGCGGAACTCGGCATCGGCGCTCTTGAGGAACTTCTGGCGGGCCGGGACGTTCTCGAACAGGTCTTCGACGCGGATCGTGGTCCCGCGGTCGCGCGCGGCAGGCCTGATCTCGGGGTCGCGGCCCGGAAGGCAGAAGATCTCGGTTGCCTCGCCGCTCGCGGCGTCGGAAGTCAGAAGGGTGAAGCGGGAAACGCTGGCGATCGAAGGAAGGGCTTCGCCGCGGAACCCCAGGGACCGGATCGATACCAGGTCCTCGAACGCGGAGATTTTGGAGGTGGCGTGACGCTGGATCGCCAGGCGCGCTTCTTCCTCGTTCATCCCGGAGCCATCGTCGGCGATCTCGATCAGCTTGCGGCCGCCGAGCGCGAGAAGGATCTCGATCCGGCTCGCCCCTGCATCGATCGCGTTCTCGACCAGCTCCTTGACCACGGACGCGGGACGTTCGACCACCTCGCCGGCGGCGATCTTGTTGATCAGATCCGAGGGGAGTACGCGGATCCGCGAACCGGTCTGCTCGCGGGAAACGGGGGACATGGCGGTATTGTAAAGGACGACGGGGAGGGGGGAAGAAAGGCAGAAGTCAAAAGGCAGAAGGCAGAAGTAAAGACAGAGACAAGATCCAAGGTCCCGTGCGTCACCCTGAGAGAGCGCGTAAACCGCCCCGCTCTTTGCTCTTGCCCTTGCCTTTACTTCTGCCTTCTGCCTTCTGACTTCTGACTTTCCCTAGTCCCTGGCCCCTCCCACCCGCAACACGATCTTCCCGAACGCTTCGCGCTCTTCCAGCAGGCGATGCCCTTCGGCGACCTGTTCGAGCGGGAGGATGCGGTCGATGACCGGCTGGAGGCGGCCCGCTTCGACGTGCTGCATGATCTGGTGGAGCTCGGCGAGACTACCCATCGTAGAGCCGAGGATCGAAAGCAACTTGAAGAAGACGAGGCGCAGATTGATCGACACGTCCGCACCGCTCGTCGCCCCGCATGTGACCAGCCGGCCACCGCGAGCGAGCGAGCGCATCGAACCGTCGAACGTGTCGGCACCGACGTGCTCGAACACGACATCCACCCCTCGCTTTCCGGTGAGGCGGCGGATCTCCTGCGCGAAGTCGGTCTCGCGATAGAGGATCACCTCATCCGCGCCGAGCTCGCGCGCCCGCTGCTGCTTCTGTTGTGAGCCGACCGTCGTGAAGACGGTTGCGCCCCACAGTTTCGCGATCTGGACTCCTGCGCTTCCGACGCCGGAGCCTCCCGCATGAACGAGCACCGTCTCGCCCGGGCGCAGCTGCGCCCTCGCGACGAGCATGTGCCAGGCCGTGAGGAAGTCGAGCGGAATCGCCGCCGCCTCCTCGAACGAGAGCGCGGCCGGCTTCCGGATCAGGTTCCGGACGGGGACCGGCATGATTTCGGCCGCCCCCCCGTTTTTCGATTCGCCGAAGATGCCGTAGTCGCGGCAGAGCGGATCCTCCCCGCTGAGGCAGGCGATGCAGGTGCCACAGCTGTAGCCGGGCGCGACGATGACCTCGTCTCCCTCATTCCATCCTTCGGCTCCGTCAGGAAGGGAACGGATGACTCCGCTCGCTTCCGAGCCCGGAATCATCGGAAGCGGAAAGCGGTGGCCGGGGACGCCCCGGCGGAGCCAGAGATCGAGGTGGTTGAGCGCGACCGCACGGACTGTGACGAGCGCGTGACCGCCAGGTTCGGGATCGGGAAGCTCAGCCATTTCGAGGCGGTCGAAGCCACCATGTTCGCGGATGAGAACTGCTTTCATTCCCCCATATTAGCCGCAGCGGGCCATGCCGGTCCGGTGGTATGCTCGGGGGCGTGCCGCGGGCCGGCCGTGGCACATCGGTTGCTTCGGTACCAGGTACCTTCCGCGATGCTTCGACGTCTCAGCGCAGTCCTCGGCATCATCCTTCTCGTTGCGATTCTGATCGCTCTCGTCTGGGCCGTGCACCAGCATCGGCTCGATACCGGGGGGACCGCCGAGGAGACACGCGTGCAGTCCAGGTCGACCGTCGCGGAACAGCAAGCGGAAGGAGAACAGACATGCTAGAGAATCGCCTCCGGGAGCTCGCCAGCCGTGAAAGCAGCGGCCCTTTCCTCAGTCTTTATCTGGACACGCAGCGTGGCGATGACACCCAGAAGGATCGGATCCGGGTCTTCCTCAAGAACGAGACCCAGAAGATCCGGGAAAACCTCGGCGGGAACGGCCACGACGCCGCGATCGAGAAAGGAATCCGGCAGATCGAGAAGTGGATGGAGAACGAGCTCGCTCCGGAGACGCGCGGCGTGGCGATCTTCGCCTGCCCCACCGATGAAGTGTTCATCCCTCTGGAACTGCCGGTTACGGTCGTGCCGGAGCTGTCGATCGGCATGCGCCCCCACCTGCGACAGCTGGCGCGGCTCAAGCGGCGTAATCCCCGTGTCGCACTCGCGATGGTGGACGCCAAGTACGCCCGCCTTTTCACTCTCGAGTTCGGAAAAATTCTCAGCGAGATCGACCTCTCCGATCCCGACATGCCGCGCCGTCACGATCAGGGCGGGTGGTCGCAGGCGAACATGCAGCGTCACGTACAGGATCACATCGACCGTCACCACAAGGAGGTCGGCGAGGCCCTCGAGAAGATGGTCGAACAGGGGCATTTCGAACGGGTCATCCTTTCGGGCCAGGACCGCAACCTGGCCAACTTCCGGAACTACCTCCCCAAGCGGGTGGTCGAGAAGGTGATCGGCACGCTCCATCTCGACATCCGGAGCTCGGCCGAGGAGATCATCGAGGCATGCCGCGGCCTGGTCGAAGAGCACCAGGCCGGACAGATCACCCATCAGCTCGATTCGCTGATCACCGCTGCCTCATCGGCAGGACGCGGCGCGCTCGGCAACGCTGCCGTGATCGACGCCGTGAACCAGCGCAAACTCCAGCATCTGTTCGTCTCCGAGCAGGCCTCTTCCCGAGGATGGCGCTGCACCGCCTGCAACACGATCGGGGAGTCCATTCCGGTCGGTTGCCCGGTTTGCGGGGAGGCAGTCATGACGGTGGAACTGATCGAAGAATTCATCGCCGCCTCCCACCGGGCGGATGCGCAGGTCGATTTCGTCCCCCTCGGATCGCCGCTGGACGACAGCCAGGGAGTCGGCGCGCTGCTCCGGTTCTGACGGAGAAGACAGGGGCTAGGGACCAGGGAAAGGCAAAGGCAACAAACGGAACCCGGCCAACTCCCGGGAGTACTTCCGCCTTCCGCCTTCCGCCTTCTGACTTCTGACTTCTGACTTCTGGCTTCTGGCTTTCCCTGGCCCCTGGCCCCTTCTACCGCAGCGTTCGCGCCGAGAGGCGAAGCTCTCCCACGCTCAGGTGATCCGGGTAAACGATCGGCTCCGCGTAGATCGCCGTGACGAGGAAGCTGTAGTGGCGGACGCGAACCGTCGCCTCGAAACCGATCCCGACGTCGACCACCCACTGGTCGAGCTCCACCAGATCCGCGGGGTCGAACACCGAAGCTCCAGCGCCTCCGTAGAGGATGCCGTAGAGGTCGTTGACCCGGGCGCCGAACACCCGGTAGTTCCGGTCCCGGAAGAGCGGCTTGAGAAACTCGTTCGAGACGTGCAGTTCGTCGGTTCCGCGGCCCGAGTCGATTCCTTTGAGAGCGTCGCGTCCGCCGAGCCGGAACAGCTCGTAGCGGGGGATGCTGAACTCGTCCCAGTCGTCGACCTCGGGATCGTCCGTGATCCTCTTCTCCTCGAGGAAGGTTCCGAAATGCACGCGCGTGAAGATCACCGAGTCGTTCTCGAGATCGAACCTCTTGAGCAGCTCCGTCTGGAGCTTGATGTACTCGAAGTCGCTTCCGAAGACGTCCGAGGACCAGGTGACTGCCGTGGCGAGGCCGAGCTGCTGCGGACCGACGTCCCGATACGCGGTCAGGACCGGAATGATCCGTCCCCTCTGTTCCCCCACGATCGAGTTGAGGCGCTCGTCACTTTCGGTGCCGAGCTGGAAGCCCATCTTGAAATAGTTATTCGTCTTGTCGTTGTCCGGCCGGGTGAGGTCACCGAAGGCGAGCGCGTCGACCTGGGCCAGCAGCGTGTAGCGCCGGTTGTAGTTCTCCGGATAGGTGAACAGCAGCAGCGCGCCCCGGACGCGGTCGAACTCTTCGGTATCCCCTCCCAGCTGGTCGAACTCGAGCTCGTCGAAGACGCTCAGCTTGTAGGTGAAGTTCCGCGAGTAGTACTTGTAGCGGAGGAAGGTCGAGATGTCCCCGTCGACGAAGTTGTAGTTGACCTGCCCCTCGAACAGCGAGTTCTTGATCAGCCGCCTCACCTTCAGGTCGAATTCCCCTTCCGGCAGGTAGATATTCGCGTCGGAGAAGGGGTCTCCCCCCTCCGAGCCTCGGACGGGAACGACGGGGGTCGGGGGGAGGTCGCCCGGGATCCGGTCCTCTTCCTCTCCCTCCTGGGGGGGCTCCTCGGTCTGGAGACCGCTGGCCGGGTCGTCCGCCTGAGGAAGACCCTTCGGCTGATTTTCCGAATCGGGAGACTGCTGGCCTGAGGGGACTTTCTCGTCTTCAGGCCGCGGGGGGGTCGGTTCGAGAAGGGGCGGTGTCTCGTCGGGCGGCTCGGGAGGGGGCGGGGCCTGCGCCGAGGCGGAAGCGGGGGCCATCATGAGGAAAAGCAAGAGAACGAAGGTGCTTATGGCCCTCAAGACGGGCTCCTTTGGGGACTGGATCGCTCCTCCGGGGTCGACCAGGAGGGACGGCAGGTGTAGTAAGCTTTTGTCGCATGAAATCTTAACATCGGGCGGGGTTCGCGCGTGTGGCACATGATTTGTAGGCTTCGCGGTTGTTCAGTGCTCGGCGCCGCTTCGGCCACGGGTGGGGAATCGTGCGATTTAGTCAGGAGGAGTGAATGTTAAGGAAAATCAGGGTTATCCCATCTCTTCTGATGCTGGTGATGATGGTGGCGCCCGCGGCGTCGGCCCAGGTCATCAGCTACGAAGATCAGTTGCGCCTGGTCTCTCCGAGTACGAGTGGAGAAATCGGGCTGTTCACCGCCCTCACGGGAGACACGCTCCGCCAGGGCGACTGGTCCTTCAGCGTGTACTACAACAACTACGACTACCTCGCGGCTCCGGCGCCTCCACAGTTCCGCATCCCGTCTGGCCGTGAGTACCGGGAATTCGACTTCGACGACACGCGCGTGTCGGCCTCGATCGGTTACGGCATCACGGACCGGTGGGAAATCGTCGCGTCGATCCCCTATGTCATGCTGGAGAACAACGCCGGCGACGCCTCGGGCTTCCACAATGGTTATCTCTATCAGGGTGAGTTCGACGAGAGCGGCATCGGCAATCTGCATATCGGCACCAAGTTCCGCCTCACTTCGCTCGACAGCGATCATCGCGTCGCAATGTCGCTGTTCGCCGACCTCGGCACCGGCGACGAGGAAGTCGCCGGAGACGGTGGCTACGGTGTGGGCCTCCACTGGACCAAGGGAATCGGAACTCTCGGCGCAACCTATTTCGCCGCCGAGGATCCGGACAGCTCGGAAAACTTCTTCACCACCGACGCTCCGAATCAGATTCGCATCGACGCCGGTCTGAATGTCCCCCTCAGCTTCTGGGAGACGACGAACTGGATCAGCGAGATCAACGCGATCATGTACAACGGGGCCGACTTCGAGCCCGATGACGTGGTTTACCTCGTCACCGGACTTCGCCACTGGTTCGGGACGAGCGGTTGGGCCCTCAACGCCGCCCTACGCCTGAACGCAACCATGCTGGGAAGCGACAACGGCTCGTGCCCGGTGGG
>JBHEOL010000295.1:0-3545 GCA_046261635.1 Thermoanaerobaculia bacterium
CCGCTTCTGATCGGAATCTACCTTTTCGTCCTGGCGATGTTCGTCGGGCTCGAGATCATCACGAAGGTTCCACCGACTCTGCACACTCCCCTCATGTCGGGTGCGAACGCGATCTCCGGGATCACGATCGTCGGAGCCATCGTCGCCGCTCACGGTGACCAGGCCACCCTGTCGAACATTCTCGGCGCGGCGGCGATCGCCTTCGCGACCATCAACGTAGTCGGCGGTTACCTGGTGACCGACCGGATGCTGCGTATGTTCAGAAAGAAATAAGGACGCGCGGACGTGGAACATAACTACATCCAGATCCTCTATCTCGTTTCCGCCGCGCTCTTCGTCTTCGGCCTCAAGGGGCTGACGAAGGTCAAGACGGCGCGGCGCGGAAACGCCATTTCGGCGCTCGGCATGCTGATCGCCATCGTTGCAACTCTGATCGAGCTCGGCATCGGCGATCCCCGCTGGATCGTCGGCGGGCTCCTCATCGGCGCGGTCATCGGCGGATTCGCAGCCGTGCGCGTCCAGATGACCGAGATGCCCGAGATGGTCGCCCTCTTCAACGGCTTCGGCGGCGCGGCCTCGGCTCTCGTCGCGATCTCGACGATCTATCTCGTCCTGGTCGAACGGAACGTCGTCCAGTCCGCCGCGAATGAGATGGGCGGCGCCTCGGCCATCAACGTCGCCCTCTCGGTTTTGATCGGCGGCGTCACGTTCTCCGGCAGCCTCGTCGCCTACCTCAAACTCCGCGGCAAGATGCGCGGTGAGCCGATCCTGCTTCCCGCCCGCCACGTGATCAACGCCATTCTCTTCACCTCGGCGATCGCACTCGGCATGTTCGCGGCGTTCGGACCCGAGATTCCGGCCACGACCGTCCTCTTCTTCTGGCTGGTCCTGGTCGTCGCGCTCGTTCTCGGCGTACTGCTCGTCATCCCCATCGGCGGCGCCGACATGCCGGTCGTCATCTCGCTCCTCAACTCGTACTCCGGTCTCGCCGCGGCGGCCACCGGATTCGTCATCAACAACGCGATGCTCATCGTCGCCGGCGCTCTGGTCGGCGCGTCGGGGATCATCCTGACCAAGATCATGTGCGTGGCGATGAACCGCTCGCTCATGAACGTCGTCTTCGGCGGGTTCGGGGCGGTCGACGCTTCGGCTCCCAAGGGGTCGACCGAGTACGGCCCGGTCCGCTCGGGCGGCGCCGAAGAGGCGGCCATGCTTCTCGACGCTGCTTCCCGCGTCATGGTCGTCCCGGGCTACGGCCTCGCCGTCGCCCAGGCGCAGCACATCGTCCGCGAGATGGGCGACATCCTCGAGAAGAAGGGGTGCAGGGTCGAGTACGCGATCCATCCGGTCGCGGGCCGCATGCCGGGACACATGAACGTCCTTCTGGCAGAGGCCGACGTTCCCTACGACCGGCTCCTCGATCTCGAGCAGTCGAACTCGGAGTTCAAGGATATCGACGTTGCCCTGATCGTCGGCGCGAACGACGTCATCAATCCGATCGCCGAGACGGATCCCTCGAGCCCGATCGCCGGGATGCCGATCCTCCAGGCCTACAACGCCCGGTCGGTCATCATCATCAAGCGCTCCCTCGGCGCCGGCTTCGCGAACATCAAGAACCCGCTCTTCGAAAACCCGAAGACCATGATGCTCTTCATGGACGCCAAAAAGGCGCTCCAGGAAATCGTCGGAGAGCTCAAGCAGATGTAGTCGTACGAATGCGTTGTGAATGGACGAAGGCTCCCGCGAGGGAGCCTTCGTTCTGTAGGGACCGCCTGCGGCGATCCGGTCCCGCTCCTTACTGGGAGCGGCCTTCCTGAAACCTCAATCACACCTTGTCGGTGTTTGTGGCGTGTAGAGAACGAGATCGTTGGTTATATTGTCCGTGACAGACAAGAAGGCCCAGGTTCGCATCTCAGGATCCAGCGGCTGAACCGTGACGAGAATGCTGTCAGGACTCGGCAGGAAGTCGAACAGCTTTGCCTCCGCGGGATGAAGGTCGGATCGCTTCTCGAGGAGCACTTCACCGTCGAACAGAACCGCATCGCTGAACATGTTCGTGGCCGTGACCCTTACAACCGGATTGTCGACACCCGAGGCATCGTAGATTCGCAGAGCGTGCCGCGTGCCCGGAACCAAATCAATCTTGAACAACGTCAATGGCTCGCTGCACAGCGACGCGACGGGCACGATCGGCAGCTCGGTTAGAACCCGCCCCCTGTCGGCAGTTGATTCACCCACGTACAGCCGGTACGAGAACTCGGGCGTGCCATTCTCGATTCGCATAAGATTGCCCCTGCCGCGGCCTTCGAGGCCTGTCGCTCGCCACTGACCGGGATAAGCGACGACAGCGTCAGGGCATAATCCAGTTACCGCGCAAGTCCGGTCGACAGTTACCAACACGGCTTCGGTGCCCCGATTAAGCACGATAAGAGTGGCAGTCCAGTATGTCCCATAGCCGCCGGGCAGGGCGTTGGCACTAATGGGCAGCAGAAACTCATTCGCATCGACCCCGCGCGGCGCTGCCGCGAGCAGCAGAGCTCCCACTACGACAATTGATCTCCTCCAACTCATCAGCATCCACCAGTTGTGCGGCAACGTCCGACCGACTTATAGAGAATTCTGTTCGTCGTATTGCGAGGCTCCACAGAAGGAGTAGTGAAAACGGGCGAAATCCCTACCCAAGAAAATGGATATATATCCTTTTCCCGCACAGCAACACTCTCAGAACGTGAGCTGCGTCACCAGATGCCAAGCCGCATTGATCGTGTCCGCTTTGAATGCTCCACAGGTCAGATCGTCGCCTTCGACGAACCAGACGCCCGGCTCGTCGGCCGGGACGACGTCGATCGCCGGAATGCCCATCCTCCAGGGCTACAACGCCCGGTCGGTCATCATCATCAAGCGCTCCCTCGGAGCCGGCTTCGCGAACATCAAGAACCCGCTCTTCGAAGACCCCAAGACCATGATGGTCTTCATGGACGCCAAAAAGGCGCTCCAGGAAATCGTCGGAGAGCTCAAGCAGATGTAAGGCAAGTGGCCGGGCTCTCCAGAGCCCGGTCGCCCCTGCAGGAGTTCGAGGAGTTTGGGGGCTCTGGCGTGGATCCGCCCCCCCCGGCCCGGGCTCTGGAGACCCCGGCCACTCTACGTGTGACACTCGCCGTGCGAAGCCGTGAGCGCGACGGTATTCACGGGTAATCGCTCGCACGAGGTCGGCAGCGGGTCGTGGCGTACGCTCCCTCCGAAATGAACATCGAACGAAAGCTCCTCGATCTGGCCCTCCGGCGCGAAGAGGCGGCGCGGGCCGGCGGCGAGGCCAGGATCGCGAAGCAGCACAGCCAGGGAAAGTACACCGCCCGTGAGCGGATCGAGAAGATCCTCGATCCCGGCAGCTTCGAGGAGTACGACGCCTTCGTCACCCATCGCTGCACCGATTTCGCCATGGCGGAGCAGCAGCCGCTCACCGACGGGGTGATCACAGGCTTCGGCACGATCGCCGGCCGCCTCGTGTTCGTCTTCTCCCAGGACTTCACGATCTTCGGCGGCTC
>JBHEOL010000299.1:0-7308 GCA_046261635.1 Thermoanaerobaculia bacterium
AGCATGATCTCGGCGTCGACCAGGTTCTTGGGGCAGCCGAGGGAAATCATCCCGACGCGGGTCTTGAGTTGAGGGGCAATGCTCATGTGCGGCAGGGGGAACAAGGGGGAGGGAGAGTGACTTCCCGAGGCGTGGCCAAGGCTTTCCAGCCTTGGCTGACCGCGGGACGAAGCGCAATCGCCCGGGAAGGGCGTAAACACGATCTCTTGAGGTGTGCGCAATACGGCTGCGTGGCCCGATGCCGGGACTGGAAAGTCCCGGCCCACGCTCACCAGCGGGCGCGCCAGAGATACGGGGTGGCCCCGTTCTCGCGAACCGCGTCCCCGAGCGCCGTGTTCATCAGTTCGGACTCGAGCAGGAGATCCTTGTCGTGGTCCGGCGGGTCGGTGAGGAACATGCCGAGTCCTTCCGTGACGGTCCGGATGGTCCGGTCGTGGAGCGAGGGGACGATCTCCCCGACCGGCTTCGCCGGATTCACCTCGTGAACCGTCGCGAGAGCCTCCCCCCGCACGATCCAGAGCTCGGAGACCTTCCCGCGCAGCCAGAGAAGCGCCGCGGTCAGCGTGGCAATGTGCCAGTTGCGATGCTTTCCGAAGACCGACCGGATCTCGCGGTTCCGCTCCCCCTCGGGCTTGAGCACGTTCGGCTGGACCTCCCAGACGAGGGCCATCGAGCCGTCCAGGGTGCCGGTCGTCTCCCCCGCCGAGCCCGGAAGCGTGTGCTGCCGCCCCTCGGCCTGCGCCATGAGAAGCGCATCCTCGAGCGACTCGGGGATCACCTCGAACGAGACGGTCTTCGACCTTCCTCCGAAGTGGCCATTGCGGGAGAGCATGAGGACGCCGTGGGGGAGCGACTGACCCTCGCCCAGCATCGGCATGGCAGCGGCGAAGACTTCGCCGCCGACGCCGTCGACGCCTTGCCGGAGGGAACCGAGGGAAACCGCGACACCAGCGAAGCGCCCCTCCCCTTCGCGGGGATGGTAGAGCGTCGGCGTCGGATCACCCTCGATCCATGCGGGATGGCTCTTGCGGAGATAGCGGTCGATGGCCAACCGGCGAAGGGCTTCCATGTCGTGAGGCTGCGCCTCGGACGGCTCGATCCCTGTGGAGGCGGTCCATTCGGCGAACGCGTCGAGCGACTCGGAGCCGATCGAGAGGTAGAGATCGTAGAGCGCCGCCTGGGTGGCGGCCGTGACGCCGAACCGGTTCAGGATCTCGGCGAGATGCGCGGGAAACGTCATCGGGTTCGCTCCAGAGGCTTCCTCGATCGGAGAGAGGTCACGCGGCAACCGACTCGCGCGTGCGGTCGAGAAGGACCAGAACCTCGGAGATCGACGTGATGTCGGCCAGCCCCTGGCGGAGGTGTTTGCCGTTCGGAATCCCTTTCGAGAACCACCCCAGCATCGTCCGCGCCTTGTGAAGCTTCCACTTGTCGGGATGGGGAGCGGCGTCGATCTTCTTCAGGTAGGTCTCCATCGCCTGGATCCGCCGCTCGGTCTCGTCAGGGACGGCGGCGCCGGCGATATAGCTGTTGATGTCGCGGAAGATGAACGGATTGTGGAGCGCCGCGCGGCCGATCATCACGCCGTCGCATCCGGTCTGCTTGAACATCCGGACGGCGTCCTCGGGAGTCTTCACGTCGCCGTTGCCGAACAGCGGAATCGAGAGCTCGCGTTTCACCCGGGCGATGTAGTCCCAGTCGCTGGCACCCGTGTAGGCCTCCTGCCGGGTGCGGCCGTGGATCGCGATCGAGGCGACGCCCATCTCCTCGAACCGCTTGAGCAGCGGAATGACGTCGTCGCTCTCCCACCCCTTGCGAACCTTCACCGTCACCGGGATCTTCACGCGCCGCCGGATCTTCTCGACGACGCGCGACGCGCGGTCGAAGTCCTTGAGAAGCGCGGATCCAGCACCGTTGTTCACGATCTTCTTCACGGGACAGCCCATGTTGACGTCGACGATGTCGACGCCCTCTTCCTCGACGATCGCCGCGGCATCGTCCATGCGGTCGGGATCGCCTCCGTAGATCTGGATCGCGACGGGACGTTCCGTTTCAGCGAAGGTCAGCATGTCGTGGCTGCGCCGGTTCTTCCGGGTCAGCCCTTCCGCCGAGATGAACTCCGAGACGACGAGCCCCACCCCGCCGAGCTCTTTCACGAGCGATCGGAAGTACGTGTCGGTCACCTCGGCCATCGGGGCGAGGGCGAGCGGCGGATCGACCCGGACGTTGCCGATGTCGAAAGGGGCGAAGGGGATGGTTTCCATTCAGTGACAAGCCTCGCCTGTGGAACAACCCGGAGGACGAGAAACATTCTAAGAGGTACATCGTCACAATGACGAGAGCGCCAACAGGGCCGCCCTCCCGGACCGGGATCCTTCGCGAGGGAGAAGCGGACGGGAGCTTATGGCACCTCTAATGCACGCCCCATTGCGCGCTTCACACGACGTTCAGGAGGTTTCCCGCTAATGTCACCACGCTTCAAGCAAGGTCTTTCCATCGTGGCGATCGTCATCGCCTCGGTCGCCGCAGGGATGATCCTCACGGCCGATTTCGGGTTCATGAGGGGATCCCAGGCACAGCAGCTGACGGACGAGGGGACGATTCCCGCGGTCGCGCTGCCGTCGTTCGCCGACGTCGCGGAGCGCGTGATGCCGGCCGTCGTCTCGATCACGAGTACCGAGATCATCCAGCCGGGCGACCGGCAGAACCCCCGCGGGATGGACCCGTTCGACTTCTTCTTCGGTCCCCGCGGACAGCAGCCGCAGATGCCGAACGAGGAACGCGCCATCCCGAGCGGCGGATCAGGCTTCATCATTTCTCCCGACGGCTACATCATCACCAACAATCACGTCATCGACGGGGCTTCGCGCGTCCAGGTTCACTACGCTGGCGGCGATCGCACCGCCGACGCGAAAGTCGTGGGGCGCGATCCGGCGACCGACATGGCGCTCCTGAAAATCGAGTCCGACCAGCCCCTTCCCCACGTCCGGATGGGCGATTCGGACAAGGTTCGGGTCGGCGATTGGGCCATCGCGATCGGCAGCCCGCTCCAGTTTCAGAACACGCTCACGGTCGGAGTCGTCTCCGCCAAGGGGCGCGCTCTCGGCCTGTCGGCCGACGCCTCGTTCGAGAACTTCATCCAGACCGACGCCGCGATCAACCGCGGCAACTCGGGCGGCCCGCTTCTCAATCTCCGGGGTGAGGTCATCGGGATCAACACCGCGATCAGCGGCGTAGGTCAGAACCTCGGGTTCGCCGTCCCGGTCAACGTGGCCAAACGCATCTACCCCCAGCTTCGTGACAGCGGACGGGTCGTCCGCGGTCATCTCGGCATCACCATCCAGGAGATTGACGAGCGTTACAAGGAGGCTTTCGGCCTTCCCAACACGGATGGTGTTCTGGTCCAGAGCGTGACGCCGGGCAGCCCGGCTGAAAAGGCCGGGATCGAGCGGGGTGACGTGGTCATCCGCGTCGACGATGTCGAGATCCAGCGCAGCAGGGATCTGATCGATTACGTCTCCGACCAGCGGCCTGGAACCCGGGTGCGCGTCCAGTTGCTCCGCGACGGTAAGCAGCGGACGATCACCGCGACGACCGGTGAAAGGCCGGGAACCGACGAGCCGACAGCCGACCCGAGCCGCGGCGACGAGAACTCGACCCAGAGCAAGCTCGGAATCTCGGTCCAGGAGCTCACGCCCCAGACCCGCCGGATGTTCGGCATCGGCGACGAGGTCCAGGGTGTGCTGATCGCGCACGTGCGGCAGGTCTCGCCCTCCGGCGACGCGGGACTCGCGGATGGCGATGTCATCGTCGAGATCAACGGCCAGGCCATGCGCACTCCCGCCGATGTACAGCGCGTCGTGGAAGGAGCCGAGAGCGGGTCGTACCTCCGCTTCTACATCTCGCGAACCTTCCGCAACCGCACGCAGTCCTCCTACGTCCCGGTCCAGGTTCCGTAGATCCGCGACCGGCAAACAAAGGCAATCCCTTCGAGCCCCCCGGAAACGGGGGGCGCTTTTATTAAGGCAGAAGGCAGAAGGCAGAAGGCAGAAGTAAGGCAAGAGCAAAGTCTGAAGGCCTGGTGGGGAGTGCACTCCGGAGGAGTGCCAGAAGGTAGCCGTGCGGTCGAGTGCACATCCCGCCAACGGCCACGCTTCCGCTCGAAACGCTACTGCCTTTGCTCTTGCCTTTACTTCTGACTTCTGACTTCTGACTTCTGACTTTTCTTCTGGCTTCTGGCTTGTCCTATAGAATCTTCCGATGTCCGAAGAGCGATTCATGCGGCGGGCTCTCGAGCTCGCGGAGCGCGGCCGGTACAGCGTCAGCCCGAATCCGATGGTCGGATGCGTGATCGTTCGCGACGGGGAGATCATCGGCGAGGGGTTCCATCGGCGCGCGGGCGAGCCTCACGCGGAGATCGAGGCGATGCGCGCCGCTAAGGGCGACGTCAGCGGCGCCGATTTCTACGTCACGCTCGAGCCGTGTGCGCATTACGGACGCACACCTCCATGCGCGGATGCCCTCGTGGCGGCGCGCCCGGCCCGGGTGATCGTCGCCACGGGCGATCCTCACGAGAACGTCGCAGGTAGAGGGATCGCCGCCCTCGAAGAGGCCGGAATCCACGTCGAGATCGGCCTGCTCGAAGACGACGCCGAGCGGCAGAACGAGCGCTTCCTGCACACGGCGCGTACCAACTCGCCGTTCGTTCTCCTCAAGGCCGGGATGACGCTCGACGGCAAGCTCGCGACGGTCGACCGCTCGAGCCAGTGGATCACCTCTCCCGAGTCGAGAGAGCGGAGCCTGGCCCTCCGCGAGGAGTTCGACGCGATCCTCGTCGGAAGCGGCACGGTCCGCACCGACGATCCGCAGCTCTCCCGCCGCCTAGGACTCAATGACGGAGCCACGCCCTTCACGCGTGTCGTCCTCGACGGAGAGGGGGAACTGCCCCGCGACGCAGGAGTCCTCACCGACGGCTCCCCCACCATCGTCTTCACCACCGACGCCTCGCTCGAGCCTCGGAGCTCCGCCGTCGAGATCGTCCGCTTGACCGCCTCGGCAGGCGTCTTCGATCTCGAATCGATCTTTTCCGCGCTCTGGGACCGCGGAATCCGCTCGGTGATCGTGGAAGGGGGTTCTCTCGTCCACTCCTCTCTCATCGAAAAGGGGCAATGGCAGAAGATGATGCTGTTCATCGCGCCAATGATCGTAGGCGGCGGCGAGGCGCCATCCATCTTCGGCGGAAGTCCGATCGCCCGTTTGACAGACGCCTATCGCTTCCGGTTTGATCGCATCGAGCGGCTCGGGCCCGACCTGCTGCTGGTCGCTTATCCTCTCTCCGATTCTTTGCATACCTCCTGAGCTTCAGATTCCCGAAAGGACTCCGTCCATGTTCACCGGCATCATTCACGAGATGGGAACCGTCGTCCGTTTCGACCCCACCTCCGGCGGCGCGAGGCTCGAGATCCGCCGGGTCGATGACGCGGATCCTCTGACCCGGGGAGAGAGCATCGCCGTCAATGGCGTGTGCCTCACCGCTCTCCCGCTCGATGCGGGATTTGCGGCGGACCTCTCCGGCGAGACCCTGAAGCTCACCACGCTCGGCCGTCTCGAGCAAGGCCACCGGGTCAATCTCGAGCGCGCGATGGTCATGGGTGACCGGCTCGGGGGTCACCTCGTTCAGGGGCACGTCGATGCCACCGGCGAGATCACCGACATCCGCAACGAGGGAGAGTTCGCCGTCTTCCGCTGGAGCTACCCGGCCGAGTTCGCCCCGCTCGTCGTCTCGAAGGGATCGATTGCGGTCGACGGCATCTCGCTGACGATCGTCGAGCCCGATGACACGAGCTTCGGCGTCGCACTCATCCCCGAGACCCTGCAGCAAACCAACCTCGGCATGTCGAGAGTCGGGGATGCGTCAAATCTCGAGTTCGACGTCATGGCGAAATACGCGCAGAATCTCTTTCTCCGTTATCTCCCTGCGAGCCAGCGTTGATCGTCTACCGGAAGGGCGGCCTGCTCCGCCTGTTGCGCCACACGGCACCCGATCCTCCCTTCTGGGCGGCGGGCACGGCCCTCCCCTATTCGGCGCGGCGGACGAGTCCCGTGGTCGTCGACTGGATCAACCTAGTCGCCAGCCGGAGCGAGTACGAAGAGGTCGAGATCGCGTCCGCGGTCCGGGAGACGATCCTGAGGTCGAACTACCTGCGCCCGCCGCTGCTCGTCGATGCGACCGGCCCGGCCGAAGCGGTCTATGCGCGCGGAGCCGAGGCGGCTGTCGCCGCGGCGGAAGCTGGCCTCGACACGCTGCTGCTGATCTCGACCGAGGGGGCGATTCCCGCGCGGACGCACGATCTGTTGACGATCGCGATCGCCGCGTGGCCCACCGAGACGATCTCCGCCCTCGAGACCCTCGGCTCCGAGGCGGCCGGCCGCGGGCACCGGCACGGCGTGGTCGTGCCGGTCATCCCCCCCGAGACGACGGAGCTGCCACTGCTCGAGGAAATCGCGGACGCCGCAAAGAGCGGCGGTGCGAACTTTCTCGCGGCGGTGCCGATCGACGTCGACCCGACCGCACGACGGGCTCTGGCGGAACGGCGGGACGTCGATCAGGAGACGCTGTCACTCCTGTTCGAGACCGACCTCGAGCTGCTGACCGTCGCGACCGAGCGGCATGTGGCGGCTCTCGCGATCGAGAGGAACATGGCCGATCTCGTGCCGGTGCCCGGCGCCGAGCCGGGGGCGAACTGGTCCGTCTCCGCGGCTCTGGCCTCGACCGGGAACCGCATGATTCGGATGAACCGCGACGTGGAGCTCGGGTGGGAGATGCTTCGGGCTTCGCGAACGATCGCCGCGCTCGGCACGCCGATCCGGCGGATCGCGGCGGCCGCGAGCCTGGCCATCATCGAGCCGCTCGAGCCGATGATCGCCGAGGCGATCGAGGAATGGCTGGCGGACGGAAGCTCCGAGTTGATGGGGCGGGTCGACCGCGACTGGCGCCTCCGCCGCGATTACGGCGTGGAGTGAGCCGTGTGTGGCTGAGGATTCATCCTCAGGCTACCCGTGGTACGAACGGCTTCGGTGCCAGCAGGACGGGATCGTGGCTCCAGCCACTCTCAGCCGCCGAAGCCGCGGCGGGACTCCGAGTTGATGGGGCGGGTCGGCCTGAGGATGAATCCTCAGCCACTTCAGGCTCACTCCACGCCGTGATCGCGGCGGAGGCGCCAGTCGCGGTCGACCCGCCCCATCAACTCGGAGCTTCCGTCCGCCAGCCATTCCTCGATCGCCTCGGCGATCATCGGCTCGAGCGGC
>JBHEOL010000349.1:0-3009 GCA_046261635.1 Thermoanaerobaculia bacterium
CGTACCAGACCGAAACCGTCGAAGAGCGCCACCGCCATCGCTTCGAGGTGAACCCCGAGTACGTTCCACAGCTCGAGGAAAAGGGACTGATCGTCTCCGGCACCTCACCCGACGGCAAGTTCGTCGAGATGATCGAGCTCGAGAATCACCCCTGGTTCGTCGGCTGCCAGTTCCACCCAGAGTACAAGTCCCGCCCGATGGCGCCCCATCCCCTTTTCCGCGCTTTCATCAAGGCCTGTCGCGACTTCAGCCAGACCCGTAAAGAAGTGAAGCCCCAGACTGCTCAAGCCAACACGAACGAAGAGGTCACCTCGCTTTCATGACGACCCGTACGATCCGCGTCACCCCGGAAGTCTCCTTCGGAGGAGATTCTCCCCTTCTCTTCATCGCCGGACCGTGTGTCATCGAGTCGCGCGACCATGCCCTTCGCATGGGCGAGACGCTTCGCAAGCTTCGAGACGAGATCGGGATCCAGCTGGTCTACAAATCGTCGTTCGACAAGGCGAATCGCACCTCGATCTCCTCGTTCCGCGGCCCCGGCATCGAGGAAGGACTTCGCATTCTTCAGGACGTGAAGGGCGCTACCGGCCTTCCGCTTCTCTCCGACATCCACGAGCCCGCGCAGGCCGCACCCGCGGCCGAGGTGCTCGACATCCTGCAAATCCCCGCGTTTCTCTGCCGGCAGACCGACATGATCGAAGCAGCGGCGCGGACGGGGAAAGCGGTCGGCGTGAAGAAGGGACAGTTCCTTTCACCCGAGGAGACGAAGAACATTCTCGAAAAGGGCTCCGAGGCGGGGAACGAGAGCATGTTCCTCATGGAGAGAGGAACGACGTTCGGCTATCAGAACCTCGTCGTCGATATGCGGTCGTTCCCGATCATGCGCGCCTTCGGCGCCCCGGTGGTCTACGACATCACGCACTCGATGCAGCGTCCGGGCGGAGAGGGAAAATCGACCGGCGGGACGCGGCAGTTCGCGCGCCCACTGGCCCGCGCGGCAGCGGCAGCGGGTGTCGACGGCTTCTTCCTCGAAGTGCATGACAATCCGGATCAGGCGATGTCGGACAAGACGACGCAGCTCGACGTCGAAACGGCGCGCCGGACGATCCGGGAGATCCTGGCTGTGCGGAGCGCGCTCGCGGAGCTCGCTACAGAAGGGTAGAGACCGGTTCGGCGGCGTGGCCGACGGGCTCCGACTCATCTCGAGGACTGTCCACTAGTCTCGACGGTACTTGGGATGGTATTTCAGCGTCTTGAGCGCCGTCTTGTGCTTCGCCACGGCTGCAGCATGCGCCTCATGATTCGATCTTCGTTCCATGTAGGCGGCCTCCGCGCGCAACTTGCGATAACTGGCGAGACGCCCCGCATCCAGATCGTCAGAGGTCATCGCTGCCAGGACGGCACAGCCCGGCTCGACCTCGTGCCGGCAATCGTGATACCGGCACGCATTGGCGAGCTCCTCGATCTCCGGGAACGTCTGCCTCAGACCCTCGTCGAGAGTCCAGACTCTGAGCTCTCGAAGCCCGGGTGTGTCGAGCAGAAGCGCATCGCCCGGAATCTGAAACAGTTCGCGACGCGTGGTCGTGTGCCGTCCCCTGTGGTCGGATTCCCGGACCTCTCCCGTCTGCGCCAACGAGGCGCCTGCCAGCGCATTGATGAGCGTGGACTTGCCAGCCCCTGACGGTCCGACGAGAGCGACGGTTCCCCCCGGTTTGAGCCGATTCTGAAGCGCCGCGACTGTGTCCGTCTGCGTGACGCTGACCACGTGGATGGGAACTCCGATCGCGATGGAGCTCACCTCCGCCACGGGCTCCTGCACGTCGCTCACGAGGTCCGCCTTGGTCAGAACGATCTCTGGAACGGCGCCACTTTCCCACGCGATGGCCAGGTAGCGCTCGATGCGGCGCAGGTTCGGCGGCGTGTCGAGGCCATGGACGATCCACACGAGATCGACGTTGGCCGCCAGGACGTGCTCGGCTCTGCCCCCGCCCGCGGCACCGCGGGAGATGGCCGAGCGGCGCGGCAGAACGCCGACGATCGACACAGGGTCGGCGGGCGCGGGTCCGGGCTCGACAATGATCCAGTCGCCAGTCACGGGGAGCGGGCCGGCGAACGTTGCCGATGCGATTCGCGCGATGACGGGCCCGGAGTCCAGCTGGACGATCCAGCGCTGGCGATCCTGTTCTGTAATCCGGCCGATCAGCCGGTCGCCGCAGCCGGAGGGGTCAGTGACTCTGGCCGCCCAATCCTTGTCCCAGCCCCAGGCTTCGAGCATGGCAGGACCCTTTGCCCCGCGAGGACCTCCGTTCATGGCTCAGGCGATCTTCCCGCGCTCTCTCCACGCGCGCCACTGGTCCGGCACGGACTCGATGAACGTACGTTTCGGCCTCCAGCCGAGACGGTGCTGGGTCGAACCGCTGCCGACCTGCTGGTCGATCGCCAGCGCCTCGGCGAAGCGTCCCATCGACTTGCGCGCTTCATCGAGAGGGATCGTCTTGATGGTTGATTTCGAGCTCCCCTCCCGGATCACGGCCTCGGCGCATTCGCGCAGTTTCGACCGCGTCTCGTCGACCGCGTGCAGCGTCCCCCCCACCCTTCTCTCGACCGCGAGCCGGTAGCACTCGGCCAGATCGTCGATGTGGACCATCGCCCACCGCTGGTCGCCCGAGCCGACGATCCGGAGCGGCTCGTTCTTCTCGGCGGCTTCGAACCACGAGGCGAGAAGACTTTGCCGCCCGCCATACACGCAGCCCGGCCTGAGCACCGTCGTCGTGAAGTTGTCGCGCATCTCCGCGAGAACATAGCGTTCGTGGCCCGCGCGCCAGCGGACGAGGTCGATCGGATTGGTGGGTGCTGCCTCGTTCGCGACCGCGGAGCCCGTGCTCCCGAGCACCCAGACCCCCGAGGTGTAGATGAAGTGGCGGTTGTCGTGATTGCTGGTGAAGACGTGGATGGCCTTCTCGTCGAGGTCGGCCGTTTCGCTCCCGCTCTGCGCGATGTGGATGAAGA